>PYEQ01000269.1 GCA_003017785.1 filamentous cyanobacterium CCP5
ATTTTTTGTAGTGTATCGGGGAAGAACAGGGAACAGGAGTTAGGGAATAGAATCGGCCCTCTCCCCTCTCCCCCGACTTGGCACAATAAAAATAAACTCCCCCCGCAGAATCATGAACTGTCAGCTCTGCGATCGCCCGGTCGAGAAACTCACCGTCCATCACCTGGTGCCCCGGCAGCACACTAAGCGCCGCAGGCAAGACCCTGGTCCCACGGTGGATATCTGTGCCGCCTGCCACAAGCAAATTCACACCCTGTTTGACAACCGCTACCTGGCCCAGGAGCTAAACAGCCTCGATCGCCTCCGCAGCCATCCCCGCATGGAGAAGTTCCTGGCCTGGGTGCGGAAGCAGAATCCGGGGAAGAAGGTGCGGAGTTTTCGGGGCCGATAGGGGGAACAGGCCGGGCTGGGGCTACTTGGTTGCCATCCAGTTAGGGCCAACGTTGGCTTCGGCCTTGAGGGGCACCTTCAGGGAGACGGCGGACTCCATGGCGGCGGAGATTTGGGGGTGGAGTGCGGACCACTCATCGGGGGGGACCTCGAATACCAGCTCGTCGTGGACCTGGAGCAGCAGCCGGGCCTGGTAGTTCTGGAGCAGGTCATGGAGCCGAATCATGGCGATTTTGATGATGTCGGCGCTGGAGCCCTGAATCGGGGCATTAGCGGCGGCCCGGAGCATGGCCGCATCGTAGGATCGGGGCTTGAGGGCGTCGAGGTCAATGGTGCTCGGGTCGCTGCCCTGGAGGTCCCGCAGGGAATGGCTGGTGAAGTTGAAGTAGCGGCGGCGACCACAGATGGTGCGCACATAGCCGTTTGCGATCGCCTCCCGCTGCATCTGCTGGAGATACTCAAAGACGCCGGGATAGCGTTCGTAGTAGCGATCGATAAAAGTTTTGGCCTCAGCGCGGCTGACGTTGGCTTCCCGGGCAAAGCGGTGGGCCCCCATGCCGTAGATGATGCCAAAGTTAATCACCTTACCGGCTCGGCGCTCTTCGGGGGTAATGTCGTCTTTTTCGAACAGCAGGCGGGCGGTGAGGGCGTGGACGTCTTCGTTGTTGTTGTAGGCCTGCACCAGCACCGGTTCACCGCTGAGGTGGGCCAGGATTCTCAGCTCAATTTGAGAATAGTCGGCAGCCACCAGCTGCCAGCCTGGTTCGGGGACGAAGGCAGCCCGAATCTGACGGCTGAAGGCGGTACGAATGGGAATATTTTGCAGGTTTGGGTTCGAGGAAGACAGCCGCCCGGTAGCGGTCACCGCCTGGTTGAAATCGGTGTGCACCCGCTGGGTATCGGGGCGAATCAGGGCGGGTAGGGCGTCCACGTAGGTGGACTTGAGCTTGGACAGGGTGCGATATTCGATCACGCAGTCAATCACGGGATGATCGTCCTGGAGTTTTTCCAGGGTGGCGGCATCGGTGGAGTAGCCAGACTTGGTTTTGCGGGACTTGCGCTTATCGAGGCCCAGCTTGTCGAAAAATAGCTCGCTGAGCTGCTTGGGTGACCCCAGATTAAAAGTGGCCCCAGCGGATTCGTAGGCGGTTTTCTCAATCTGGGCCAGGTCAGTCTCCAACTGCTGGGAGAGATCTTTGAGGTAGTTGGCGTCGACGCGGATGCCCTGGTACTCCATCTGCGCCAGGACGGCTTCTAGGGGCAGCTCAATGTCTGCGAACAGCGCCGCCGCCTCGGGAATCTCCGCCAGGAGGGCCCGCAGCTTGGGCACCAGCCGATAGGTGGTGTGAACATCGGCGCCACAGTAGTCGGCGACGGCGGCAATGGCGATATCGGCGATGGTCTTGCCCTTGCCCACCAGATCTTCGTAGCTCTGGGTGGTGAGATTGAGCAGCCGCAGGGACAGATCGCTGAGGTTGTGGGTAGCTTCCGGGTTGATCACATAGCTGGCCAGCATGGTGTCAAACACCACCCCGGCCAGCTGAATGCCCTGGCAGCGCAGCACCAGGCGATCGTACTTGGCATTTTGCAGCGCCTTGGGGTGGTCAGAACTCTCTAGAACCGGCCGCAGGGCCTCCAGGACTATTTCTTTTTTTAGGTTCTGGCCGTTGCGATGGCCCACGGGGATGTAGGCCAGGTCGGACGGGCCTTCACCCCAGCAGCAGCCAATTCCCACCAGTTCAGCGTCCCGGGGCTCCAGGGAGGTGGTTTCCGTGTCCCAGGCGACGGGATGGGCCGGATCTTGCTGCTCAGACAGAATATCGAGCAGTTCATAGAGCTGGGCTTCGGTGGCAATGATTTGGGGATCGATCGCCACCGGCTGTACCGTCTTCGCCTGGTCGGTTTCCTCCGGGGAAAAGAACGCTACGTCGTCCCCCTCGTAGCCCCAGTCACCCGACTGGGAGGACTTCTCCTCGGGCTGATCGCTGCTGCCTTTGGGGGCCTCGCCCCCAAAGGCCACCTGGAGCTGATTAAGGCGATTGATAAATTTAAAAAATTCCAGCCGCTTCAGGGCCTCTGCCACCTGGTGCTGATCAAATCCTTGCAGCTTGCAGGCGTCTACCTCAAATTCCAGGGCCACATCCGTGATGATCCGAGCCATACGCTGGGAGTGGTAGGCGGCCTCGCGATCGCTCTCCAGCTTTTTCTTCGTGGCCCCCTTGATGTTGTCGAGGTCGGCGTAGATGGCATCGAGGGTTTCGTACTGGCCCAGGAGCTTTTCCGCTGTCTTCGCACCAATGCCCTTCACCCCCGGGATGTTGTCGGAGGAGTCACCGCAGAGGGCCTTATAGTCCACCACCTGGTCCGGGCGAATCCCCAGCTTGTCGACCACCTCCTGGGCGTGGTACTCCTTGACGGAGCCATTGGTGCCGCCGCGCCCGTACACCGTGCTCATGTACAGCACCGATACCTGCCCATCGGGGTCGATCAGCTGATAGAGGTCGCGATCGCCGCTGAGAATTTTCACCCGCAGCCCCTGATCCCTGGCCTGGGTGGCCAAGGTGCCGATGATGTCGTCGGCCTCGTAGCCCTCGGCGGTAAAAATCTTCAGCCCAAAGGCATCCAGCAGCTCCTTGAGATTGTGGACATCCTCTAGAAATCCTTCCGGAGCCTCAGGCCGCCCCTCCTTGTAGCTGTCGTCCAGCTCGTGGCGAAAGGTGGGGGTATCCAGGTCAAAGGCAACGGCGGCGTAGGCTGGCTTTTCCGCCTCCATCATGTCCAGCAGGGACTTGAGAAAGCCATAGCAAACGCTGGTGGGAATGCCGGTGGAGGTGCGCAACCCCCCTTCCTCCCCGCGGGCAAAGGCGTAGTAGGAGCGAAATGCCAGGGAGTGCCCGTCTACGAGCATCAGAGTCGATTGATCGGCCACCGGTGTCATCCTGCTGCGGGTTGTGCGGACTGGGCTGTGCTGCCGTTCTATTCTAAAACTCATCCGCCAGCCATTCCGAGGCCCGCTGCCCCAGATCTAAGGGAATGTTGATGGCCTTGCCCAGCCGGGGCTTTTCCCGAGTTTCCTGAATCCAGCGGGTAATGTGGTCGATTTGGTTCCAGCTGTTGATGTAGCTGGCCATCTGGTCCATGTGGGCCAGATATTCCGCTTCCGACAAAGGAAACGAAGCCTGCTCCTGGTAGCGCCACATCACCTGCAAAAAAATTCGTCCCTGGGTGCGGCGCAACTGAAGATCGTAGGAATACCCCCATTTCTCAAGCAGTAGGGCTTGCAGCTCTCGCCCGGTCATCGCTGACTCCTTTAGATAATCACTGGCAGCAGACGCAGTCATTTACAGTTCTTTACAGGGCCGTTCGTTCTCCCAGCCAGGAAGAGGGACTGTAATATTCCTTAATCGATAATGTAACGAACGGCCAAAAGAATTCATAAAACCCCCATCAGACAATGGTTTCTCTGGTCGACTGGCGATCGCCTCGGTCCACCAGGCCTGGGCTTATTCTTTATCGGTAAAGAAAATCATCCATCAAAAGTTGGCTTCTGGGGGCAGGCGAGGATCACGGCCATCGGTGAAATGCAATAATTAAACCCTAGAGCACGACTGTGCTGTGTTTGAGAACGCCTATACCTGTAATCATGACTCAAGCTTCTGGAACCCCTGATGTGCCCGATTTAGGGCGGCGTCAATTTATGAACCTGCTACTGCTGGGCGCAGGCGGCACCGCCGTAGGCGGCATGCTGTATCCGGTGATTCGATACTTTGTTCCTCCCTCTGCCGGAGGAGCCGGGGGCGGCACGATCGCTAAAGACGAAATCGGCAATAACGTCGTTGCCAGCCAGTTCTTAGAAAGCCACGCGCCGGGAGCACGGGAACTGGTGCAGGGGCTCAAGGGCGATCCCACCTACCTGGTGGTCACCGAAGATGCCACCCTAGCCAGCTACGGCATCAACTCCGTGTGTACCCACCTGGGCTGCGTAGTACCCTGGAACGCCAGCGAAAATAAGTTTATCTGCCCCTGCCATGGCTCCCAATACAACGCCCAGGGCAAGGTAGTTCGGGGTCCGGCTCCCCTCTCCCTGGCGCTGGCCCACGCCGACGTCACCGAAACCGGTGAGGTTTCCCTCAGCCCCTGGACCGAGACCGACTTCCGCACCGGCGAAAAGCCCTGGTGGACCTAAGCTCGGACCGTACCCCTTGGCCGTATGCATCAGTTTTGAAATCATTGGTATTACTAAGCGAATGAAAGGACGATTTAACTCCCGGCGGTGGCTCAAGTCTGCTGTGGTGGCGATCGCTACCGTCTTGGTTTTTCTCGGCAGCTGGCTAGCGGTTCCTGACAGCGCCGCCGCCTACCCCTTCTGGGCCCAGGAAAACTACGAAACCCCCCGCGAGGCCACGGGCCGCATTGTCTGTGCCAACTGCCACCTGGCTTCGATGCCCACCAAGGTAGAAGGCCCCCAGGCGGTGCTGCCCGACTCCGTGTTTAAGCTGACCGTGGAAGTGCCCTACGACCTCGACACCCAGCAGGTGCTCGGGGATGGCAGCAAGGGCGGATTGAACGTCGGTGCCGTGGTGGTGCTGCCGGAAGGCTTCCAGATTGCTCCCCCGGATCGCATTTCTGAAGAACTCAAAGAAGAAGTGGGCAACACCTACTTCTTGCCCTACAGCGACGACCAGCAAAACATCGTGCTGGTGGGTCCGCTACCCGGTGAGCAGTATCAGGAAATTGTCTTCCCGGTGCTCTCCCCTGACCCCGGCAGCGATCGCGCCGTGAACTTTGGCAAGTACCAGATCCACGTGGGCGGCAACCGCGGGCGCGGCCAGGTGTATCCCACCGGTCAGGCTAGCAACAACACCGAGTACAAGAGCCCTGCTGCGGGCACGATTGCCGCGATCGCGGCCAAGGATGCGGGTGGCTACTTAGTATCGGTTCAGGCTGAGGACGGCACCGATACCCAGGTAGACATCCCCGCTGGCCCGGAGCTGCTGGTTTCTGAAGGGGACGTAGTCGAAGCGGGCATGGCCCTGACCAGCAACCCCAACGTGGGTGGTTTTGGCCAGGTGGACACCGAAATCGTGCTCCAGAGCCCCAACCGGATTAAAGGCCTGGTGGCCTTTATCGTCGCCGTCATGATCACCCAGATCATGCTGGTGCTGAAGAAGAAGCAGGTGGAGAAGGTTCAAGCCGCCGAGATGAGCTTCTAAGTTTCGGGATTGTTTTTTGAAAGAGGGGCGCAAAACTTGCGCCCCTTTTCTTTGCTGACTTTTCCCTGAGCCTGAGCCCATATTCTGAATCGCTGTGGATGCTTATACACTTATACACATCTCTAATGGGACTCAGCTATGCGGACTAACGTCGAACTAGACGATGCGCTTGTGGAAGAGGCGTTTCGGCTGACGGCAGCAAAAACTAAAAAGGAACTTTTACATCAGGCATTAGAAGCCTTGATTCAGACCAGGAAGCGTAAGAGTTTGTTGGATTTAGTCGGTCAAGTCCAATTAGCGGACAACTATGACTACAAGGATCTATGCAATCACGGTGCTCTTCCGCTCAGCCTGAGCCTGTCGAAGGCCGCAATCCCAAGCTTGAAGTGATGGGGTTCGACAAGCTCACCCCGAACGCAGGGGCTTGGTTTCTTTTTGGGTGGGCTCTTTAGAGTCGATATTTCGCTATCGCCTGCCGAAGACCCCGCTGCCAAAGATAAAAGGGGCTGAGCAGGCTGTAGAAATAGAGGGTCACTTCGCAGGCGGTGACGGTGTCGGTGAAGACGCCGGTGCCGTGGATGAGGCTGTGGCGCAGGAGTTTGCGCAGGTCGTTGAGGGCATAGACCGGCAGCATCAGCGGGCGCTGCCAGCCAGGGAAGCTGAGCATGCGGGTGCGGTGGCGGCTGAGGCCGATGCCGCGAAACATTTTGAGCAGATAGCCTCGCTGGAGCCGACTGGGGGGGATTTTGTGGTGCAGCTCCATGGCGGGGTTGTACCACACCTGCCAGCCGGAACGCTGAATGTGCAAAATGGCTTCGAGGTCTTCGCCCTGTCTCTTATACACATCT
>PYEQ01000270.1 GCA_003017785.1 filamentous cyanobacterium CCP5
CCATCGACAACTCCCCTGGGCTAGGCCTGGCAATGGGCTGACCCACGGCAGGCTAGTCGCGCCGCAGTCGGCAGTGCAGCTGGCGAGCATCTAGAACGCAGTTTTGGTTTAAGAAGGTGGCCAGGTCCGAGGCTTTCATCGGTCGGCTAAGCAAATAGCCCTGGGCGCAATGGCAGCGCATTTCCCACAGAAATCTCAGCTGTGCTGAGGTTTCGACGCCCTCCGCCAAGACAGTGAGGTTCAGCCCGCGCCCCAAAGCGATGATGGTTTGGGCGATCGCCGCGTCCCCGGCATCCTCCAGTAGATCCTGCACGAAGGTCTTATCGAGTTTAAGGGTATCAATCGGAAAATGCTTGAGGGCCGTCAGGGAAGAATAGCCGGTGCCAAAGTCATCCAACCCAATGCGCACCCCCATGTGCCGCAGCTGGGTCAAAATCGCGATCGCCCGGTCCATGTCCTGCATGGCCGTACTCTCGGTAATCTCCAACTCCAGAAATTCTGGGGCTACGTCGAAACGCTGCAGCGCCTTGAACACCGTTTCCACCAGGTCCACACGATACAGCTGCTGGGGCGATAGGTTGACGGCAATCCTCATTCCAGGTAGTCCCTGCTGCCGCCATTCTGCCTGCTGGCGGCAGGCCTGCAGCAGGGCCCATTGGCCAATATCGTGAATCAGGCCAGTCTCCTCTGCCAGGGGGATAAATTCACCAGGGGCAACGAACCCCAAGGTGGGGTGATGCCAGCGAATCAGGGCTTCTAGCCCAACTATCCGGCTTGAGTCAATTTCAACCTGGGGCTGATAGTACAGCTCGAACTGATCACCGTGGATCGCGCAGCGCAGTTCGTTCTCCAGGGTCAACGACGGCCAGGCTTGAACTACATCAGCCGGGTGAAAAATCTGGTAGCTACAGGGCCCTTCCAGCTGAGCCTGCTGGCGGGCAATGCCCGCCAGCCGAATTAAGGTCTCTGGATCTTCGCTGTCATAGGGGCCCAGGGCGATGCCCAGGCTGGCCGTCACGTAGAGTTCCTGGCTACCCAGGTAAAAAGGTTGGCGGAATAGCCCAATCACCTGATCGCAGCGCTCCCGAATCTCTTCGCCACTTTGAATATCTGGATAAATCAGAGAAAATTCGTCACTGCCCCAGCGGGCGATGGTTTCCCCTGGCCGCTGGCATTCCTGCAGGCGCGCCGCTACCTGCTGCAGGAGGCAGTCCCCGACGTCGTGGCCCAAGCTCTCGTTGATGCGCCGAAACCGATTTAGATTCAGAACGGCAATGGCTACCATGCTGCCAGAATTCTGGGTTTGTACTAAGGCCAGGGCCAGATGCTCCATCAGCAGCTGCCGATTGGGCAGCTGGGTCAAGGGATCATAGGCATGCTGGACATAGGCGATCGCCTCTACCCGCCTCTGCAGGATCACCATGTGCAGATGCAGGCCAATGGATCGAATCAGCTTCAGCTCGGTCCGCTGCCAGGGATGAGGCTGGTCGTGCCGCAGCTCTTGCCAGATCTGAAAAGACAGCCGAGGAAGCTGGCTGCGCAGATCGGATTCCCCCTGCTGAACAGCCCAGTCTATCTGCTGATCCTGGCCGTTTCTAAACAGCGTTAGATAGCCTAGGCAGTGGTTGTGGGAGCTCAGGGGCAGCAGCACCAGGGAACGAATCGACGTGGCTTCTAACCCCTGGATGATCTCCTCCAAATCCGGATTTTGCCAGAGATCGCTCAGCGTCCAGGCGATCGGCTGACAGTCTAAATCCCAGGGTTGGGGAGGCCGATTCCCAGGGTTCTCCGAAGCGGTGAGCTGAGACTGAGAGCTTTTTAGTAGGGCAGCCCAGCCATCGGTTTCCTCGAGGGGCCGGATGGGTTCAACCGAATATCTAGGCTGATCACCCACCTCATACAGGCAGCTATCACGAACTAGACCATCCTGGGGGGTGAGATATAGCCGACCACCGTCGGCACCAACCGCCTCAACAATCGCTTCGAGCCCCCACTGATAGGGATCTCGGGGAGGAGCCGGATGATGCAAGATGTGGCTAATCCGGTTGACGCTTTCCTCGTTTCTGGCCTCTTGCTGGGCTGACTTCAGCAGGTGCGCCTGGGCGATCGCAATTTCGAGCTGATCCGCCAAAAACTGTAGAGTTTGCAGTTCACGGAAGCTAAACTTCCGGGCCCCACTGTGGTGCACCGCCAGCAATCCCCACAGCTGCTGATGGTGCAATATTGGCATCACCAGAGAAGACGCCACCCCCATGGCCTTGAGGTAGCGTACGTGGCAAGGATCGACCGGTGCGTAGGATATTTGCTCTCCCGCCGATGGCCGCATGACCTGGGAGTCAGCCTCCAAAAAACTAGAAAACTTCCGCTGGGTGTCCACATCTACGATCACCCGCAGCCGCGACTTTAGAAACAACGTGCGGGCATGATCTGGAATATCTGCGGCCGGAAAGTGGAGATGGAGCAACGATGGCAGGGTCGAGGTATTGACCGCCTCCGCAATCACTTGACCACTGCCGTCATCGTCAAACCGATAGACCTTGACGCGATCAACGGCTAGAAACTGCTGAATTTCTTTTACCGCCGCCTCAAGAACCTGCTCTAGCTCCAGGGATTGGCGAATGCGGCTGGTGATCTGATGCAGTAGATGTTCCGATTGAGTCACGTTCCCCTCACGGTAACTAGTAAGCCTTCGACCGACTGTGGCGGCTGCGACATCGACGACTACCCGGCATTATTCCCTCAGCAGTCCCAGTTCAAGGGGTACCAGCCCCGAAGGGACATAAGTCGTAATACGAAAAAAAAGGGCGGCTAATGCCGCCCTTAGAGATCACCCCAAAGGCCAATTGGCCTTCAGAGCAATTTTGTTTGTGACTACTGTTATGCCTCTTGGGTTATGGCTCTTGGCATGGCTATCGAGGGGCGTCCATCAGCCAGGAAAGAGGCTACGCCTTAGCAGCGACTCCCGCTGCCTGCTGGATCAGACGCTCATAGGTGGCCCGCATCTTCAGTCCCACTAGCACCTGGAACAGACCGCTGCCGTTGTTGGAACCGGGATATTCCCGGTGCTTCAGCAACAGTTCAGTCATCTCCCCGTAATGGTTGGTGGAAGTGTTGCTGAGGTGGCTCTCAATATAGATGACTTCTTCGAGGCGATCGAACTGGCCGTCAATTTCGAGTACCGACACGTCGTGCCCGTAGTAGGTGTCAGGGCCATAGTGCAAACGAATGCCAGGATAGGAGCAGGTCAGCTTACGACCACAGGGAATCCAGTCGATGGTAGAACCTTCGTCGAACAGGTAGACGGGCTCGAACCCTGCCACGTTGTCCCGCTGCATCAGCCGCACCCGCAGAATCTTGCGCTCCTGGTCTTCAGGAATGAGCTGGGTGGGTAGAATCTGAATCACCACATCGGCGTACTGCTTCTGCACGTCTACGTAGGCTTCGAAGTCGGGGCGACGGGAATTAATGGAGGCTAGCACGTCCTCGTAGCGGTGACCGCGCTCGGCCATGTCCCGCTGAATCTTCCAGGCGATTTTCACCTCGTCGCTAATGTCGAGGTAGACGCTGAAGTCAATCAGCTCCCGCACCCGCTCATCGTAGAGGGGATGCAGACCTTCAATGACGACGATATGGTTGGGATCAACTCGCTCGGGGGGATCTAATTCGCCAGTTTCGTGGTTGTAAATTGGCTTGTCGATGGACTGACCTGACTTCAGCGCCTTGATCTGTTCATACATCAGATCAAAATTGTTGGCCTTCGGGTTCAGGGCGGTTACCCCAGCCTGCTTGCGCTGCTTCCGGTCAAGGCTATGGTAGTCATCTAAACAGATGACGGTCATAAATTCCTTGCCGAAGAGGTCTTCCAAACGGCGGAGAAAGGTGGATTTACCACATCCAGAGTCTCCAGCTACACCAATGAGAACCACACGATCTGGCTTAATGGACATGATCCCTCTAAATTCCCTCTAAATCCAAACTGTTGCTTCAAAACGGCTGCTTGAGCGGCCTGTCAATATAACGCCTAATTTCCATTTCCTGGTGAAAATGGCTAGCCCAGCGACCCATTCCTCAAAAAAAAGCCGCAAACGAACATTGGCTGAACCGCAGGTTGTCTAACGCTCCCTGCTTGAGGCGGCTAAGTATTTCATACTACTGATCATTAGCATCCTATCAGAACCGGAGATCGCCTACAACTACACATTATCCAAGTCCAGAAGTGGAATTTTGCCTGAGGGAAACGGCAGTTCTCGAGCTGGACTTGGCATGGCCATTTGAGCCCATGATCTAGCGGTTGAATTGCCCCTCTTGTAGGGTCGTGAATCCCCAGGGACAGGTCTCCGCCCAGCTTTAGGGATAATTAAAATGCTGCACAGGTCACATTTAGTCACAAAATCTTTCGTTAAGGTAAAGACCAGTGCTGGGGCTGGGAAGCCCAATTGAGCAGCTCGTCCGCTTGCGAGTCCTTTGGTTCACCGGGGTAGCTCCGGTTCCGATGGTAGTCTTTAAATAATAGGCGGTTCAGCTTTAGGCGGTTTGCTAACGGTTGAGCCCCATGTATTTAATGACGGAGCCGGTTATACCCGCTCCTCTTAGTTGGGTTCGGAGAGTCCTAGAGTCAAGTATGTACAATCCAAGCGCGATCGGCGGCAATGCCACCACCAGTGCGGGTAGCCGCGTATATGTTTATGAAGTCCAAGGCCTGCGTCAGAACGCTGAAACGGATAAAACCAACTATCCCATTCGCCAGAGTGGCAGCGTCTTCATCACGGTGCCCTACAGCCGGATGAATCAGGAGATGCAGCGCATCACCCGCATGGGGGGCAAGATTGTCAGCATTCGCCCGGTTGATGAGACCGCAACCGCTAACGGCAGTTCCCAGTCCCAGCCAAAAGCAGTTGATACAGCTAAAAAGCCCATGACTCAAGCCAAACCTAAAGCCCATGCAGATGTTCCTGTGAACATCTACAAGCCCAAGAATCCCGGTATCGGCAAGGTGATTTCCAATGAGCCCCTGGTGGATAAGGGCGGCATCGGCATCGTCCAGCACATCACCATTGACCTATCGGATACCGACTACCAATACGTTGAGGGTCAGAGCGCGGGCATCATTCCCGATGGCACCGATGAAAACGGTAAACCCCATAAGCTGCGACTTTATTCCATCGCCTCTACCCGCCACGGCGACCACATGGATGACAAAACCGTGTCCCTGTGCGTTCGAGAGTTGGAGTATAAGCATCCCGAGACAGGGGAAACCGTCTATGGAACCTGTTCTTCCTACCTGTGTCACATAGACAAGGGGGCCGAAGTTAAGGTCACTGGACCCGTAGGTAAGGAAATGCTCCTACCTGACGACCCGGATGCCACCATCATCATGCTGGCAACGGGCACGGGCATTGCGCCGTTCCGGGCCTATTTGAAGCGGATGTTTGATCAGCAGGAAAAGGTGGCTAATCCCGACTATCAGTTCAAGGGCCTGGCCTGGCTGATTTTCGGCATTCCCGTGACGCCCAACATTCTCTACAAAGAGTGGCTCGAGGGCATGCAGTCTGAATATCCAGACCACTTCCGTCTGACCTATGCCATTAGCCGGGAGCAGCAGAACCCCGATGGCGGCAGAATGTACATCCAACACCGGGTGGCGGAGCATTCAGCTGAGCTGTGGGAGCTAATCCAAAAGCCTAATACCCACACCTATATGTGCGGTCTAAAGGGCATGGAAGACGGCATCGACGAGGCCCTAGCGGCTGAGGCCGAAAAGAACGGCGTCAACTGGGATGAGTTCCGCAAACAGATGAAGAAGGACGGTCGCTGGCACGTGGAAACCTACTAAGGCGATCGCAAGGTCTGTTTTCTCTGCTTGGTTTCTCTCCTTTAGCGATGGGGAGAGGGGGAGCAGGGGAGCCGTAAGCTAGTCTCTGTTGCCGGAGCGTTCTTTGTGGGGCGCTCCGGCTTTTTAGTGACCTGAGAAACTCCTACAATTGGAGGGTTGCACACAAGGACGAGACTGTGGCGGTAAAGGTGGGCTTGCTGGGGCTGGGCACGGTGGGAACTGGCACGGCCAAGATTTTGTTGGACCCAGAGGGGCGGCATCCTCTGCTGAAGTCTTTAGAAATTGCCAAGGTAGGGGTGCGATCGCTGGACAAGCCCCGTCAGGTGAAGATCCCCCAGGAGCGGCTGACCACGGATCTGGAGGCGATCGTCACTGCCCCCGAAATTGACGTGGTAGTGGAGCTGATCGGTGGCCTGGAACCGGCCCGCAGCCTGATTCTCCAGGCGATTTCTCAGGGCAAGCATGTCGTGACTGCCAATAAGGCGGTGATTGCCCGCTACGGGGATGAGATTTTTACCGCCGCCAACGAAGCCGGGGTCTACGTGCTGCTGGAGGCGGCGGTGGGGGGCGGCATTCCGGTAATTCAGCCGTTGAAGCAGGCGCTGGGGGTGAATCGGATTCACGCCGTCATCGGCATCGTCAACGGCACCACCAACTACATC
>PYEQ01000271.1 GCA_003017785.1 filamentous cyanobacterium CCP5
GCCCATGCCCGCGCTACCGCCGCCCCCCTCGATTCCGGCTGGGCCTTGGGCCAGTCCATTGGCCAGGGTCAGATCGTGGAGGGCAACATCCCCGCCATCGATTTGCAGTACCCGGTAGCGACCATTGCCGCTGATAGTGGTGCCGTTTCCCGACAGGATTAGATCGCTAGTAATGGGCGGCAGAGGACTTTGCAGCACGATCGGGCTATCCCCAGGGCTTAAGTCGATCAGGTCGGGGTTTGGAGACTGATTGGCCTGGGCGATCGCCCAGCGCAGGGAGCCGCTGCCCCCGTCTGCCGGAGTCGTGACTCGAATCGGCTGGGAACTGGGCGCCACCATCTCAAAAATGGGCTTTCCCGAAGAGTGAAGGGAGGGCTGATAGCGGTCTGCCGCCACCGTCGGCTCTAGCCACCCCAACCATGTCCCGGCCAAAACACCCAGAATTCCCACCAGCAAAAAAAGCGTTCGGAGGCGGTAAATACTGTTCATAAAGGAATTGGCACAGGACGAAAGCAGAGGCTAGAAGTAGCTAAATAAAAGCACCATCACCGCCAAAGCGCCAACGACAATGCCCAGCCCCAGCCCGTCGGTTTTCCAGCCTGGGGCTTCGTAGCCGGGGCGGAGCCAAAATCCCAGCAGCCTGGTCACCCGGGGCATCACGATCCAGGTCAAAATCGAAGAGGTGATGAAGTTGTTGATAATCATCGACTGGGACAGGGGCCAGGACTGCATCAGACCCAGTCCCCCAAATAGTAGCGATTGCAGCATCACGGTGGGGTACAGCGCCAGGATGACCGCTGCGTTTTGCTTCCAGGCCGGTGGCCCAAACCCTGACTGCTCGGTTTCGGTGCTACGAGAAAACCAGCCTTCTAGCCCGGTTGAAAAGGACATGAACTGGTAGGAGGCAAAGGTTTTGCGTCCGGCTTTGATCAGCGCCTCGCGATCGCCGGACTTGATCCACTGGTTCAGCAGCTCAGCGGATTCAAAATGGATAATCGAATACCATTTCAACGGCTGATCGGGGGTTGCTCCCCTGACCGGCGCGCACAGGTCGGTGCGAATGTGGCCCTTAAACTGCTTGGCCGATCGCGTCACCTTGGCGTGCCACCAGCGAAATGCCAGCCCTTTACCGCTGGGCACGGTATGTTCTACGACCAGGCTAGCGGCGACTAGCGAACTCACCTTAGCATCAGCCATTAGTTTTGACGGGATGGGAAATAGTTCTGCTGCTGGGAGTAGGCGCTACCGCGGCTAGAATTCCCCTGGAGCTGAGGAGACTGGTTGCCTAAGTAGCGATCGCCCTGCCCCTGGGAAGAAGTCTGCTGGCCCGCCTCTGCCGAGATGAATTCCCCCTGCACCCAGCCCTCACCATAGGGAGGATTGGCAAAGCGAATGTGGTGCCAGGTCAGGCTTTGGTTATCACTGACCCGTTCTAAAACCGTCACCGCATCGCCGGCCATGCCGTATCCTACCCGCTGCTGGTCGGCCTTGGGCTGAAGGTAGACCGCGATTTCAGTATCGGGTTCGGGGGCGATCAGGTACGCCGACTGCTGCATCGGCTGATTATTGCCATAGTCAGCTGCCCAGCTAAGGGCAGGGGCCGTCACCAACCCTGCCAGCGCCCCGATCAGAACCAGGCTGAGGGCGATCACCAATCCCTGCACACCACTCAACAAGCGCCCCATGGTCTTACGAATCCCTAACATGGCCTATCAACCCGTAGTGTATCGGTGCCGTCCCAGGCAGAAGGTTGCCTTGGCTACAGGTGGCCTGGGCAAGCTGCCCTGGGTGTATGCAGTATACATAGCTAGAATATACGCTAACCCCCGGCAAATCCGGTCAGTTTCGTTTTAATCCCCACGCTGACTATGACTTCATCGACGGTCCCGCCTCAGCCGCTTGTCCAACGCCAGCAGTCTCTTTCCGAGCAGGTTTACAGTGCCCTACGCAGAGGCATTCTAAACGGAGAACTGGCGGCGGGCAGCCGTCTAATCGAAACCCAGCTCACCAAGTGGCTTAACGTCAGCCGTACCCCGATTCGAGAAGCCCTCCGCCAGCTACAAAAGGAGGGGCTGGTCACCACAGATACCAGCGGTCTACAGGTCACGACCCTCTCTGCCACTGATGCGATCGAGCTGTATGACTGCCGTCTGGTGTTGGAAAAGCTAGCCGTGTCGGCAGCCTGTGAGCGAGCCAGCCAGCAGCAGCTCAAGGCTCTAGAGCAATACGTGATCCAGGCGGAGGCCAAAGATCCCCAAAACTTTGACGGATCAACCCTGCTAGAACTGTTGGACATAGACTACCAGTTCCACCATTTGATTGCAGAAAGCTCCGGCAATCGCCGACTCGTGTCCCTGCTCGATCAGCTATTTGATGCGATGGCCCTGCTGCGGATTCAGACCCTCAAGCAAAATCCGTCTGTACTAGAAATTCGCCTCGAACACCGCCAGGTCTATGAGGCGATCGCCCGCCGAGATGCCGCTACCGCGATCGCCCAAATGCAGCTGCATCTGCTGGCCAGCAAGACCCGCGTCGTCGAAGAGATTCGAGCCCATCAGGCATAGATTTCTAACGTTTGATTGACATATCTAGGGACAGTAGTGATTCACGAACCAGCCTGCATCGGCAAAACCAGATAGCTTCGATAGAATGGTAGTCAAAGATACAGTTTATTGTCAGGTCGTTCGTGAGAAACCAATTTCTATCTAACCCTGATTCCGGGAAGGCAGCGTTTAGTCAGGTGCTTCAGAATCAACTGAGAGCCCTGGTCCGCTTCATGGTGCATCGTCCTCAGGAGTCGTCCCAATTCCCAGCCACCGCCCGCGATCGCTACAGCGCCAAAGCTCGCCTCTATCCCTACCTGCCCAGCCAAGAAGAACAGCGCGACTGGCTAGATCGGCTCTATTCTCTGTAGCTGATTTCTGCAAGTAAGCGAATATTGGATGTTCGTGGCTTCTCCTCTTCGGGAGATGTAGGCTTTCTCACTCTGGGAAACGCGGGCTTTCTCCCTTGGGTAGACGCTGACGCGAACGACTCCGCTCAGCCCTCAAATTTGCCCAGTTCTCAGCTCATGAAGTGAGGGTAGCCGTCCGCTTACGTCTTCCTCAGGGAGAAACCCCAGTCTCAATCCCTAGACTCGCGGGGTGAGCGTAGTCGAACCCCAATCCCAATCCCTAGACTCGCGGGGTGAGCGTAGTCGAACCCCAATCCCAATCCCTAGACTCGCGGGGTGAGCGTAGCCGTTCGCAAAGCGTCCCCAGTGGGGAAACTCCGCTCAACTAAATCACTTCCAGCGTCCTCTAAATCTATAGATTTGGAGGACGTTCGCGTTGGCATAACAAGCTCAAAGCACTCGCAGTTCAGAACCCGTCAAAGTGTATCGCTAATTACAGTGATCCGACTTTTATCTGTATACAGTATGCGGAATTGGCCCTACGCTGTCTTCACGTTGCCCCCAATATATGCCTTCTGGTAGATGAGTTCGCCGCAGCGTAATGGACTCAGATCTAGCGCAAGCCGCGATCTTTTTTGCCCCGAGTAAACGAATTTTGAAGAATTTTTATGAGCCAGACTGACGCCGAACTTCAGCAAAAAATGGGGTCGCCGCCACCACCCTATTCGGGATGGCAGGCTAAGGTTGCCCAGTACTTCAACTTCGAGCTTTACCAAACCAATTTCCGCACCGAAATCCTGGCCGGGTTAACCACCTTTATGACCATGGCCTACATCCTGGTGGTGCATCCGCTGATTATGTCGGATGCCGTGTTTTTGCAGGATCCAGGCGATCTGTTTCGAGAACTGGTGGTGGTGACTGGGATTACCGCCGCGATCGGTACCCTGGTGATGGGGCTCTACGCCAAATATCCCTTTGTGCAAGCCCCTGGCATGGGCACCAATGCCTTTTTTGCCTACTCGGTGGTGCTGGGTTTGGGCATTGACTGGCGGGTGGCTTTGGCCTGCGTGCTGATCGAAGGCGTCATTTTTATTGCGCTGACCATTACCGACATTCGCCGCCATCTGATTGCGGCGGTTCCCACCTGCATCAAAGCCTCGACCACCGTCGGTATTGGCATGTTTCTGGCCTATATCGGCTTGAGCGGAGACACGGCAGTCGGCGGTGCGGGCTTAATTGTGGCCAACGAGGTAACCAAGACCGCCTTCGGCAGCTTTACAGAACCGGCCACGCTGCTGGCAACTTTTGGCATTTTTATCTCCGCCCTGTTTATTATCCGGCGGATCAAAGGGGCGCTGCTGTGGGGCATTGGTGGCACAGCCATTTTAGGCTGGATCTTCGGAGTAGCCCAGGCCCCCAGCGGGATCATGGCAATCCCGGCATTTCCCTCTAATCTATTCGGCCAAGCCTTTGTCGGGCTCGGTGGCATCAACGGTGGCAACATTATTGATTTTCTAGCGGTGCTGCTGGTCTTCTTGTTTGTGGACATGTTCGACACCATCGGCACGCTGATGGGGGTTGGCACCCAGGCGGGCTACATCGACGACCAAGGGGAACTGCCGCGGGCAAACCAGGCGCTGTCCGCCGATGCGATCGCCACCACCGCCGGGGCCGTGTTTGGCACCTCCACCGTCACCACTTTCGCCGAATCCGCTGCGGGTGTCTCTGAGGGTGGTCGCACGGGCCTAACGGCTGTCGTGGCAGGCATCATGTTTATCGTGGCGCTGCTGTTTGTGCCGATTTTCGAGGCGGTGCCTGCCTTTGCCACTGCCCCGGCACTGCTGATTGTCGGAGTATTGATGATGGCCAGCGTCACCAGTATTCGCTGGGGAGATCTGACAGAAGCGATTCCCGCCTTTGTCACCATGTTCTTCATCCCGCTGGGCTTTTCCATCGCCGCCGGACTGTCGGCGGGGTTGATTCTGTATCCCTTTACCAAGCTGGTGGCGGGCCGCTCCCGGGAAATTCCGGTGATTACCTGGATTTTGGCGGCCATCTTTGTATTTAGATTCGCCTTTGAGGCTGTGCGGTTTAGTTGATCAACCGCACCGTACAGTATCTCGTTTTTCCGTGACCCCCGATTGTGCTCAGCTAGTGCGATTGGGGGTTTTTGTTTGCGAAATGATGCTGCTGTACGCGTTCCCTTTCTCCCTTTGGGAGAGGCTGCGCCAACGGCTCCGCTCAGGGAACGCCCTCGCTGAGTGAAGAAGAAAGACTCTTAACGCCCTGACTCGCTGCTGAGCGAAGTCGAAGCCCAAACCGACTGCAGTAGAGCGCTAGTGCAATTCAACGAAACTATTGGTAGTGCTTGGTTCCACTTCGGTTTATTCAAACTACACAAGGACTGGCTGAGCAGCTATCGCTGGCTGAGCGGAGTCGAAGTCAGCGACTGAATCTGGTTAATCGTATGGGGCATTACAAAATCACCATTGCTAATTGTATACAGTATGCATAGCTGTTATTCAGGCCGATCGCCTATGCTCGTGACTCAGCAGCCCGTATTCCGCCGCTTTTGGTATCCGGTCATTCCCCGCCAGCAGTTGGTAGCTGGGCCGCAGGCGTTTGAACTCCTGGGGGAGCCCCTGGTGCTGTGGCTAGACGATCAGGGCAAGGCGGCAGCGGTGCGCGATCGCTGCTGTCATCGCACCGCCAAGCTTTCTTTGGGCAAGGTAGAGCGGGGGCAGATTTGCTGTCCCTATCACGGTTGGGAGTTCGACTCGGCTGGGGTCTGCGTTCGGGTGCCGCAGCTCGCGCCCGACTGCGCCATTCCCGCCAACTATCGGGTTCCAGGCTACCGCTGTGCTGAGCGCTACGGCTATGTCTGGGTGTGTTTGGGCGAACCGCTAATCGGCATTCCAGAAATTACTGAGGCCGAAGATCCTGGCTATCGGTTGATTCACGAGTTTTACGAACCCTGGCAGTGCGCGGGTTTGCGGGTGATGGAAAACGAGTTAGATCTGGCCCACCCGACCTTTGTGCACACCCACACCTTTGGCAGCGAGGCCCATCCCACCCCCGATGAGCTGGAGATTTCCGAGAGTGACTGGGGCATTCACGTCCACGGCAAGCTGGGGGTGGTGAATCCAGAACTCCAGCAGAAAAATTTGAAAATGGCCGAGGCCCAGACCCTGCGGACCCTGGATATGGACTGGCTGATGCCGTTCACCATCAAGCTGAAGATCACCTATCCGAACGGCCTTGAGCACATCGTGGTGAATACGATGACGCCGATTAGCGATCGCACCTCCCAGATGGTGCAGTTCTGCGTCCGCAACGACACCGAAGCCGATACCCCCGCTCGCGATGCGATCGCCTTTGACCGCGCCGTCACCCTGGAAGACAAACGCATTCTAGAATCAACTGACTACGATGTGCCCCTCACTCCCAGCCGGGAAGAGCACATGTTCACGGACCGTCCCGGCATTATGATTCGCCAAAAAATTGCCGCCCTGCTGAAAGCCCACGGGGAGGTGGAGCAAACCCGCGTGGTTCCTTTATCTTCTGGCGATCGCCCGTCTTCCAACCAGCCTCAG
>PYEQ01000272.1 GCA_003017785.1 filamentous cyanobacterium CCP5
GAGTAGATCCAAGCAAAAGCCCCCAATTTATCTTGGTGGCAGATCCAGCCTCAACCAGAATCAACGATTTGCTTCAAGGACTGGACTTTGCCTATCCGGGGTCTTCTAAGGTCGGTGGACTGGCCGGCATTGATACCCTCAGTCGCAGCAGCGGCCTGTTTTGCGATCGCACCCGCCACAGCGAAGGCATTGTTGGAATCGCCCTGAGTGGGGATATTATCCTAGATGCGATTGTCGCCCAGGGGTGTCGCCCGATTGGGGAGGTGTTTCAGGTGGCTGAGGTTGATCGCAATATTCTGCTGAAGCTGTCAGGACCAACCATCGGTGACGACTCCCCCATTGAGGTCTTGCAGGAGCTAT
The DNA here is from genome assembly GCA_003017785.1 of filamentous cyanobacterium CCP5. GTDB lineage: Bacteria > Cyanobacteriota > Cyanobacteriia > Phormidesmidales > Phormidesmidaceae > CCP5. The sequence goes on from PYEQ01000272.1 coordinate 361, forward strand.
TTCAGCGCCTTTCCCCTGAAGACCGCAGTCTGGCCCAGCATTCTCTGTTTATCGGCATTGCCCAAGATAGTTTCAAGCAAGATCTAGAACCCGGCGATTTTTTGATTCGGAATCTGCTAGGAGTCGATCCGAAGGTTGGGGCGATCGCCGTAGGAGACCGGCTGCGACCGGGCCAGCGAGTGCAGTTTCATCTGCGAGACGCTGAAACTTCAGCGGAAGACCTGGCAGCCCTGCTGGAGCGCTATCAGCTGCGGCAGCCCATAGCGCCGGTCGGAGCCTTGATGTTCTCCTGCATGGGTCGGGGAGAAGGGCTCTATCGGGAGCCTAACTTTGATTCGGAGATGGTGCATCGCCAGATCGGGCCCATGCCCATCAGCGGCTTTTTCTGCAACGGCGAAATTGGCCCCATCGGCGGTACGACATTTCTCCACGGCTACACGTCGGTGTTTGGGATTTGTCGGCGACCGTGAGGGAGCCGGAAGTGGGGAGGCGAGGAGTAGATGGGGAGGTTAGGGGGTAAGGCGGTGAGGTAGGCAAGGCGTTTTGAAGTTTGAATTCTCCCCCGCTCCCCATCTCCCCTAAGACACCTGAGCTGCAGCAGTGCCCATCCCCTGGACCTGCTGCTGAAGAAGTTTGAGCTTGGCTGCCACCTGGCCTGATTTGAGGCTTTCTTCTGCCTGGGCTAGCCCCGCCTCGATGGAATCGCAGCTACCGCAGCGCCAGAGATAGAATCCGCCGGACCAGATGGCGGTGCGCATGAGCTCTCCAGGCTTGCCATCGATGGCTGCGGCGATCGCCTCCAGGGCCTGATCGTCTGACTCTAGGGCAACTTCCTCGCCTGCGTAACCATAATCCCGCGGATGCAGTAGCAGGCGCTCAAAGCTGCCGTCAGGCTGCTCTAAACCAATGATGGCGGTGCGGCTGCGGGGCAGATCGCAGCTACCTTCGACCCCTTTGACGGTGGTCAGTGGCCCCATGCCCCGCAGGGTAAAGGTGTCGCGGGCAAAGTCCTCCGTCGGGGGGTGAACGTAGCCGACTACGGTGTGACATTTTCCACCGTAGGGGGACCACATCAGCTCTAGGGTAGCCACCGGGGGACGCTTGCCGATTTGCTGCCGGTAGGGCACCAGGGTTTCGGCTTCAGGGAAATGGCGGGGCTGGTAGAGAAAGCCCAGGTTGGTTTCCCCCAGAAGAGCCTGCACCTGATCCAGGGCCAGGCGATCTAGGGACAGTCCCAAATGCCGCCAGATTTCTATCAGCGGCAGCCCCTCCTTGGTGGGCATGCGATCGCCCCCGTGGAGCAGCACTGGCTGTCCCCTAGCCGCCAGCAGCAGGGCCGTAATCGCCGTCACCGGCACCGATCTAGACCGTCCGTCGTAGGGACACCCCAAGATAGTCACCGGATTCCTGGGAATCCCCCCCACCCTCGGACCTAGCTGGTCGTAGGCATCCAGCATACCCGCCAGTTCTTCTGGGACGGGTCGCTTGATCCGATGGGCAATTAAGAACGCTCCGATCTGGGCCGGGGTAGCCTCCTGGGTGAGCATCAACCGGGTCGCCAGGGCCGCCTGATCTCGGGTCAACGGCTTTGAGGTGTGGCTACCACTGCCCACCTGTTTCAGTAAGTCTCGAAACTGATCGCTCATGGCCTATCCTATCGCTGCCAGTGCGGCCACCTGCTGCAGGCCAGACTGCTGGGGCACCAGGGTCTGCACCAGCTCATAGAACCGCTGAATGGGCGGAATCACCAGCCGATCTTGGGTAGTGACCAGTACCACCTGGCGGGTCAGCTGAGGGGAGGCTGTCGGTCGAATGGCTAAACCAGCATCCCGGTGGGACTCGATCAGTGCCGACCTCGGCAGCAACGCCAGAAAGTTTCCCTGGCGCACAACCCCCCGAAACGCATCTAGGGTATTCAGCTCTAGGGCGGCCTGTAGCTCTACCCCGTGGGCCTGAAATTGCTGCTGAACAATCCGCTGCATGCCGTAGCCATCCTTGAACACCACGTGGGGAAATCGCCCCAGATCTTCCCAGGATATCGACTCGTGCTGGCTGAGGGGATGGTCAGCGGCCATCAGGACTTCGACCGTTTCTTCGTAAAGGGGGAGGACAACCATCTCAGGCTGCAGGGTGAGGCGGGGATTTTGCATGACGATCGCCATATCCACCAGCCCATCCCGCAATACCTTGAGGGAGCGATCGCTGCCCAGGGCGGTTACCCGCAGCTGCACGTGGGGCCATTCCTGGCAAAACTGCTGCAAAATCGGCGGCAGCACCTGGGCGCACACCGACTGAATCGCGGCCACCGAGAGTTCAGGCTGTTTGCCGGCCATCAAGTCGGCCACGTCTCTAGACACCTGTTGCCAGTCAGAGCAAATACGCCGCGCCTTAGGGAGCAGACATTCTCCGGCGACGGTTAGCCGCGCCCTGGCCCCCCGGTGCAGCAGCGGGGCATCAAGTTCTGCTTCTAGGGCCTGTACCTGACGACTAATGGTGGACTGGGTTAGCTGGCATTGACGAGCTGCCGCCTGGAAGCTGCCACAGTCGGCCACGGCTAAAAAAGCCTGTAGTTGCTCTATGCGCATGAATCTCCGGTGGCCATAACTGCCCTATTTGCAACCCAGAGGGCGGATTAAACCTTAGCCAATGGCGATCGCAATCACCAAGGCTTAACTGTGATTAGCAAATGATGGAATCAGTCTTGGTATCAGAAGCTACCCTTAATTGGAATTGAGCTAGGGCCGCCCTGTTGCTCAGGCCAGGTAGGCCAAGGCAGCGGGCTAATCCTAGCTGACGACTAGCTGACGGAGGGCGGCCTGGCTGTGGAGGCGGACCCCTTCATGGTCATGGGTGCTCAAGGCTTCTAGGGCGGATAGTGCTCGGCGATCGCCAAGACGCCCCAGAGCTAGAGCCAGATCTTGGAGCACCGATTCTGAATGGGGCTGGGCCTGGAGTTGAGGCAGCCGCTCTAGCAGAGCCGTAACGGCCATTCTCTCTAAAGCTGGCGGCGGCGATGCCAAGGCCGCAATAATCTCGGCTTGCAGCTTAGAGCCGCCGTCTACGCGCGCAGCGGCTAGCGCCCCAAAAGCCGCAGAAGTACCCATCCAGCCCAGGGATCGAGCGGCCGCTGCGCGCGTAGCCTCAGGTCGTGCGCCATCTTCCATAATCGTCGCTAGCCGTTCAATGACTGAGGCTGTGGCAAACCGACTTAAGGCCCCGATAGCGGCGGTTACGACCTGGGCGTTTTCATCGTCTAGGCATCGCTGCAGGCGATCTGAGAGCCCATAGCCAGGGGCTAAATCGTGGCGAACCGCCAAAGCTTTAATGGCCTCGATTTTGACGGAGGCAGACCTATCAGCTAGAGCCTTAAGGAGCGCATGGGTCGCATCGGGCTGGCGATAGGTACCCAAAGAGGCCATCACCTGCTGCCGAATATCGGCATCTTCGTCCTCGACCAGCTGGAGCAAAGGAGCGATCGCCGCCGGATGATGAATGCGAGTCAGGGCCGTCCCCGCAATCTTCTTCTGATCAAGCCGATGTAGCTGACTGCTCAAGGCCATCACCGCCGAAGGGCCGATCTGACTCAGGGCTTCCCCGGCCGCCTCACGGAGTTCCTCTTCCTGCCCGTGGGCCAGGATCCGGAGCAGCGCCTCAACTGTCTCGGGTCGGTCAAAAGCCGCTAGTCCGCGGGCCGCGAACCAGCGCGCCTCCCAATCGAGCTGATCGTCTTGCAGCATATTCAGGAGAGGTTCCACGACAGCGACTCCGTGGACAGACAGTCGCTTCAACGCCTCCCACCGCTCCTGAAAGTCACCATAGGCCAGATCGCGTAAATGCCATCGGAAGTCTTCAGTTTCTTCAGAACCGGAATGATAGGGAACCCGCATGCCATGCCCCAAATATTATGCGCTTGTGCCAATCAAATCATAGTCAGCTAGGCGCCCCTGCCGCCTTCGAACAAAGAAATGCAACTTCTGCATGGCGATCATGCATTTACTTCAAGAATTTTTAGGAAGTGTGCCTAAAAATACAATTCATCCCCCTTTGTCTGCCTAACCTGGCAACAGTTAATCCAGAGAAACTTGCAACAGTAAATATCTGGTTTCGTTCCTTCAGCCTTAGGCGAATGGTTTTTGGATAAGTCAAATTTCATGATTCGCCGTTTCTAATTAGCTGAACATTTTCGATTGCTGAGTCATGCCTTCATCACATAGCTTCCATGTCTAACCGAGGACGTATTTGCCGGGAAATGTAGTTTTCGATACGTGGTGATTTCAGGATTTTCTTAGGCTTTGGTTAGGTCAGACTCTCTCCCATTGGAGCTTCGATAGTAAGCTGCCTGTCTAATTGAAGCCATTGTTTAAGCGAATTGGTCGCTCTGGCATGCAGCGCTGATGCTGTCTAGGGCTGGTACTCAAATTAGTTGTTCATCCAGGTGACGCCGTGGTCAGCTCGTCCACCAAATCCGAAGCCAAGCTGAATAAGTTTGAAAAGTTCAAGGCTGAAAAAGACGGTCTCCTAGTCAAAGGGGAGTTAGAACATTTTGCGAAGATTGGTTGGGAGGCGGTCGATGACACTGATTTGACCCAGCGACTGAAGTGGCTTGGGGTTTTCTTCCGTCCAGTTACTCCTGGCAAATTTATGCTGCGGCTGCGGATGCCCAACGGCATTCTTAGCAGCTATAAGTGCCGAGTGCTAGCCGAGATTATTCAGCGCTATGGCGAAGACGGCAGCGCCGACATCACCACTCGCCAGAATATTCAGCTGCGGGGCATTCGTCTGGAAGACGTACCTGATATCTTCGCCAAGCTGGAGGCAGCTGGCATGACCTCTGTGCAGTCGGGGATGGATAACGTCCGCAATATCACCGGTTCTCCGGTCGCTGGGATTGATGCCGATGAGCTGATCGACACCCAGGGGCTAGTGCGGCAGGTGCAGGACATGATTACCGGCAATGGGGAGGGCAATCTGGCCTTCACCAACCTACCTCGAAAGTTCAACATTGCGATCGAGGGCGGGCGCGACAATTCTATCCACGCTGAAATCAACGACATTGCCTTCATCCCCGCCTACCGGGAGGGCGTGCTGGGCTTCAACGTGGTGGTGGGCGGGTTCTTCTCGGCCCGACGCTGCGAGGCGGCTATACCGCTAAACGCCTGGGTGGCGCCCGACAACAGCGTGGTTGAGCTGTGCCGCGCCATTCTAGAGGTCTACCGCGACCACGGCCTGCGGGTGAACCGCCAAAAGGCCCGCCTGATGTGGCTGATCGACGAGTGGGGCATGGATCGCTTTCGGGCGGCGGTGGAGGTGGCCTACGGTCAGCCCCTGCTGTCGGCCGCCCCCAAGGACGAAATGGACTGGGACAAGCGCGACCACATCGGCGTCTACCCGCAAAAGCAGGTGGGACTCAACTACGTGGGGCTACACGTGCCGGTGGGGCGGCTGACGGCCAGCGACCTGTTTGACCTGGCCCGCCTGGCGGAGGTCTACGGCAGCGGCGAGCTGCGCCTGACGGTGGAGCAGAATGTGATCATTCCCAACGTGCCCGACTCGCGGCTGCCGGTGCTGCTCCAGGAGCCGCTGCTGGAGAAATTCTCAATTACGCCCTCGGCCCTAACGACGCGATCGCTGGTCTCCTGCACGGGCTCCCAGTTCTGCAACTTTGCCCTGGTCGAAACCAAGCAGCGGGCGCTGGCGCTGGCCCATGCCCTCGACGCCGAACTCACCCTGACCCAGCCGGTGCGCATTCACTGGACGGGCTGCCCCAACTCCTGCGGTCAGCCCCAGGTCGCCGACATTGGCCTGATGGGCACCAAGGTGCGCAAAGACGGCAAAACCGTGGAGGGGGTCGATATCTTCATGGGCGGCAAAGTGGGCAAAGAAGCTCACCTGGGCGAAAAAGTGCAGCAGGGCATCCCCTGCGACGAACTGCACGTCGTGCTGCGATCGCTCCTGATCGAAAACTTTGGCGCCCAGCCCAGAGAAGCACCCAGCGCCTCCCGCAACGGCGTAGTGGTGACGGCGGATTAAAAAAATGTCCTGTCGGCCAATGACCCCAGGACACACAGTTTGCATTTGAGGCAAACGTAGCACAGTTGATGTGCCAGTG
>PYEQ01000273.1 GCA_003017785.1 filamentous cyanobacterium CCP5
GCCTTGGGCTTCTTCATAGAGGGGACTCTCAGGGGCGATCGCCTGAGCGATTTCTACCGCTTCCATAATCCCCTTAACAGTCTTGCGCTGAGCTAGCCGTTTGGCCTGCCCCAAACGGTTTAAATCTCGACGCCCATCGCTGATTAGAGCCGTGATCTCATCGTACTTAGTGGTTTCCCAATAGCGGTTACCAATATCTAAGAGCTGATTAGCTTGAGCAAATGCCTCCTGGAAATTGCGCTGTCGCAGCTCAGCCTGAGCCTCGGCATAGATACCATCGGCCTTTTCCCAGATTTCATTCCAGCGGTCAATCTGCTCGCTCACTAGCTCAGCCGCCGTCGTCTGGTCTGGAATGCGGCGAGCAATGTCAACCGCTTCCGACAAATCTCCCTCCTGGAAAGTGAATTCTGCCAGTCTTAGGACCTGCTCTGCCCAGGTCTCAATCCGCTGGTTAATGTCAACCCGCAAGGGATGATCGTCGGGCAAATGGTCAACCAGCTTAATGGCATCGAGGTAGCCATCGACTGTCTCCTGATTTGCAAAGGCCTCAGCACATTGAATTCGGGTAGTGGCAGAAGCGGTGGGCCAAAAGATGGCCCGACAGTTTGGCAAGTTAGGAATCCGAAACAGACTAACGGCGGAGACAACGCCCAAGCTGCCTACCACCGCCAGAGATGCTAACGACCAGACATGCCAGTTTTTAGCGATCTTGGCCCAAAGAGGAGACTGGGTCGGTGATAAATCCTGTGCCTCAAAACGGGGTGATTGAGGGGCCGTTGATGAGGCTGGGGGTAGCCCTGAATCGGTGTAGGGGCGCTGAGAAAAGTCAGAGGGATCTGCCATCCGCCGCGGAGACGAAGGCGACGGCTGAAAGGGAGGCTGACCAGAATGATTGCGATTTTGAGCCATATTCAATCAATAACAAAAGCCCTAGCCAAAAGGGCAAACCCGGCCCAGATAACCCCCTGGTAACAGGGGATTTTTGTCCTGCCAACCCTGAACACGATTTAGTATATCGAGGCTGACCGGAAACGCAATGGTCAGAAAAATCTGCTGGCCTAGCCAACGTCGGTGCTATCTTACTCAATTATCTATCCTGCTTAGCTTTCAAGCCTTTCTAGCTTCAATCAGGATAGCTGCCACCACCGTTTAAATCGGGCTAACAAAAATCGGGTTAACAATATTCATCGTTCTCAATCGAGAAATGTGTAAGGTTTTCGGGTGGAACTACTGGTTCCCAGCAACTTCTAGCTCCCGTTGGGCCTGATAAACTCCCTGCACGTTGTACCAGTTGAGAAACACCCGGGCCACTTCTAAAGCCAACTGGGGCTTGCCTCGCCGAATCAACCATTTCAGCAAAGGGGCCATGGTCTTTTCGTTGAGGGCTCCTCCCAGGGAAAGCACTCCCCAAAGAATGCGATGCAGCCAGGTCATCTGGATCATCAGCCGCACCTCAAAAGTAGGGTGCTTTTGGTAAAAAAGTACCCCCATGCGGCCCCGCTCAATTTCTTTCTCAATCAAGTTGGGAATCTGATCGAGGGAGAAGGGCGGATGCCAGTGATAGCCCACTGCATCTGGAGCTTTTACCAGCGTCAGCCCCATGTTTTTAAGACGCACCCCTAGCTCTAGATCTTCCCAGCCGTACAGGGTGAACTGGGTGTCGAACAGCCCCGCTTTCAGCAACCAGTGCTTGGCGATCGCCACATTTCCAGTGGCAAAATAGGCGCGAGAATAATCCGTCACCTTGAAAGGCTCAGCCGTCGGTTGTTCAAAATTGGCTGTATTAATCACTCGACCATAGGTGAAGACTTTTTCGCCAAGGCGCTGCTGTCCAGAGGCTAACGCCGTGGCGTGGCACTGCAAGAAGTCTTCTAACACGACTAAATCACTATCAATGAAAATAATCGTGTCACCCCGGGCAGCTTCTACCCCTAGATTGCGAGCCGCTGCTGGCCCTTGGTGATCCTGCTCTAGTAGCCGCAGGTGGGAGAAGTCTGCTGCTTCCTTCAGCCAGTCAACGGTGCCGTCGGTAGAGCCATCATCGACCACCACAATTTCGTAGCCAGTGACCTGGTCGACGTCATAGCGCTGCCGCTCCATTGCCCACAGACACTTCTCTAGAATCGGCTTGCGATTGTAGGTAGGAATCACAACGCTAAAAAACACCCGCATACCTCTGCCACGATTAGGCTTTCCTATCCTACCTTGAGGCGAAAACCGTAAAGGGTAGGGGAGCGAGGACAGGGGCGATTCCAGGCAAGAGATGAGTAGCCTGGAGTGAACAATTCGTGACGGCATCTCGCCCCAGGGTCCAGTCTTAGTTTTGTTTTCAGCAATGGACAACAGGTTGCCCCATGGCCAGTACAGGTAAACTATAATGCCAGTGATCTTTCTCCCTTTAGGAACGATGAAGTTTGCCGCCAGATTACGCGCCATAGGAATGGGTCTGAGCTGCCTAATCTGGGTAGGGTGTCAGGCGGAGCAGACGGAGATACCGGCCCGTAAGGTCAATCTTTATCAGGACTGGGATTTGCAGCCAGGGGATGTCCTGGGGAATTACCAAATCCAAAGCGGTTTGGGAGATGTGGCAGTCGATGTGCAAGGAAAACGGGTGTACATGCCGTTTGATGGCCTAGTGGAGCCGGATGGAGACAGTAGAGAGCTCTGCGTGGTGATTTCCAGTGCGGAAGTGCCTGCCTACATATTTCGTCTGTGTGGCCTTGATCAGCCTCACTTAGGCGATCTCCGCCAGGGGGATGTTGTTGGGACGGGCAGTATTGTTGCCTTTGCCACCCTGCGCAAGCAAACCGATGGCACTTGGGCCATGGTTGAACCGGCTAAAGATCTGCTAGTCCAATTCTTGACTAATCCGTAAGCAGGCCGGAGCCCAGATTCTCAAAAATTGGGTTTGACGGACAGCCCTAGGTGCGCCCTACATCCGCTGCGATTAATTCGCTGAGCCTAGACCTGGGCGAAATTCATCCGGCTTAAGAATGCTCGCAGGCGATCGCTGCGGGGATGACTTAGAACCTCACGGGCATTCCCTTCTTCTTCAACCTGTCCCTTGTTCAAGAACATCACCCGATGGGCAACTTCCTTAGCAAACTGCATCTCATGGGTGACGACGATCATGGTCATGCCTTCTTCGGCCAGCTGCTTCATCACCATCAGGACTTCTCCCACCAGCTCCGGGTCTAAAGCGCTAGTGGGCTCATCAAACAGCATGATGTCGGGCTTCATGCACAGCGATCGAGCGATCGCCACCCGCTGCTTTTGACCACCAGACAGCTGATCGGGATAGGCATTGCCCTTCTCTTCAAGCCCTACCTTATTTAAGAAAAAGCGAGCACTCTCGCGGCTTTCTTTTGGGGATTGTTTAAGTACTTTACGAGGGCCAAGGGTCAAATTTTCCAGCACCGACAGGTGGGGGAACAGATTGAACTGCTGGAACACCATGCCCACTTTGGCCCGCAGTTGCAGCAGGGTTTTACGACTGAGCTTAGGCTTAGACAGATCCAAGCCATCCACTACGAGCTGTCCCCCATTGATGGTTTCCAGTCGGTTAAAACAGCGCAACAGAGTACTTTTGCCACAGCCCGACGAGCCAATAATGGAGACCACTTCTCCCCGCTGGATTTGACCGTCAATCCCCCTCAGCACCTCGAGATTGCCATAGCGCTTTTGCAGATTGCCCATGAGAATCACTGGCATGTTGTCCGGCATAGAACTTCAGACTCCCCCGCTCTAATTGGCAGATAGCATAGCATCAGGCGATGGGCCAAAAGCGTGGTTTACTTGGCATTTCTCGGAAATACCACCGCTTTTACCGGCTGCTCCAAGGTGCCTTGGGAGAGGCGGCTGATCAGCAGATTGATCCAAGCAAGCACAGCAGACCAATCCAGAGCTGTGGCACAATCATTAACTTATCGTTGACAAAATATCCACATAGAGGTTGTCATGAAGCGTTCTGTGTTTTTGCGGAGTTTGGCTCTGGCCTTCGGCTCAGCTGCCCTGGTGGCTGCCTGTGGTGGCGAAACTCCGGCCCCTGATGACGCGGCGGCGGGGGGAGAAACTGGCTCTGGGGAAGTTTTAAGAGTTGCCACCGAGCCGGCCTTCCCTCCCTTCGAGTCCCAGGGGCCGGACGGGGATTTAGTCGGGTTTGACATCGACCTGATGCGGGCCATTGGCGAAGAAGCCGGGCGCGAAATCCAGTTCGAGAGCCTACCCTTTGACGGTATTATTCCAGCCCTTCAGGCGGGGACCGTGGATGCAGCCATCAGCGGCATGACTATCACCGAGGAACGGGCCCAGACGGTAGATTTCTCCCGCCCTTACATCAAGGCTGGTCTGGCGATCGCCGTGCCCGCAGACAACACCGACATCACGTCCATAGGGGATTTAGAAAACAAAAAGATTGCCGTTCAAATTGGCACGACGGGGGCCAGCCAGGCAGCAGAAATTCCCGGCACCGAAATCAGTACCTTTGACTCTGCACCCTTGGCTCTACAAGAACTGGCCAACGGTAACGTCGATGCTGTGATCAACGATGCTCCTGTCACCCTCGATGCGATCGAGTCGGGCAATATCGAAGGGCTTAAAGTTGTCGGCGAACTGCTCACCGAAGAGTTCTACGGCATAGCCCTACCTAAAAACTCCGATACGGTTGCCATCGTCAACGATGCTCTCACCACCCTGATGGAAAACGGCACCTACGCCGAAATCTATCAAAAATGGTTCGGCACCGAACCCCCCGAACTGCCTGAGTCAGCCCTGTAGCCTCTTCTGACAACCATTACTCCAGAAGTTGGGCAATCCGTTCTGGGGAAGACAAATCCCCAACTAACCGACGGACCGGTAGTGGCCACGCCCGCACTAGCGCGGGCGTGGCCGTTATATTAGCCTGTTCTGCCTGATCGGGGTGTTTAGCAACATCCACGAGCTGCAAAGTATAAGGGGCAGAGAGGGACTGTTCTAAGGTATGCCGCAAAGCCATCAAAATTTTCTCAGCAGCAATGTGTTCTTGGCTGCGGACAAATAGCTGAAACCGAAAGCTAGTAGTATCTACGGGGGCTGCTGCCACAGTTCTAGTGATCGGCAAGACTAAATCATGATTTTCCCAAAGCTGCGGAAACTGGGAGCGATTGGCATCTAAAGCCGACGGTAGGCAATGTTGAACCACGGTGCGGTTGGGCTGCCACCGAACAGCATTGAGCCCAAATACAGCATTGAGCAAGCCCTGAAATCGTATCGCTCGCGGATAGGCTTCCGCAACTGTATGCAGTTCTCCAGTGTTCGCGTCTAACCAGCGATCCACCGTAGCCGTATAGCAAGGCAAGAGGAAGTAGGGAGGGCTTTTGAGTCTCAGCTTTTCCTGTAGAGCCGTACACAAGTCGAGATGCCACTGCTGACGTTTCTCAGGGTCGATGCAGTAGACCAAATCACCCCCCGGCGTAAATAGGGCAATGCCCTTAAATACCGGGGGGATAGCATTGTTTACAACATCAGGCACGGACTAAACACGGCCCCGTAGCATTTGAGCCATTTCGTTTTGCTTGGGAGAATGCTCCAGAGCCGTTTCCTCAGTGATCCGCCCTGACTCGTACAGAGCATAAAGGGATTGGTTCATGGTGCACATACCGTCAAAGTTACATTTTGGAATTAGTGCTTCGACCTCGTCGAGCTGACCCCGCAAAATATAGTCTTTGATGGCGTCGGTGTTAATCAAGATGTCGTGGAAAGCGGCTCGTTTGCCATCGGTTGTGCGGCAAAGACCCTGGGCAATTACCGCCACCAGAGACTCTGCCAGGGATACCCGTACCGGTGCCTGCTGTTCCGGCTCGTATAGGTTCAAAATCCGCTCTACAGTTTTCACCGCGCTGTTGGTGTGCAGAGTACCCATCACTAGGTGACCGGTCTGGGCCGCTTTCAGGGCGGTGTTGACGGTTTCTTTGTCCCGCATTTCACCCACCAGAATGATATCGGGATCTTCCCGCAGGGAGGCTTTGAGGGCGTTGTCAAACTTCAGGGTGTGCATCCCCACTTCCCGCTGCTTGACCAGCGATCGCTTACTGGTGTGGACAAATTCCACCGGGTCTTCAATGGTAATGATGTTCTTGGGCATTTCCGTGTTGACATAGTCAATCATGGCCGCCAAGGTCGTGGACTTACCAGATCCGGTTGGGCCTGTAATCAGGATCAGCCCCTTGTGGTAGTGACACACATCTCGAAAGATCCCCGAAAACCCTAGCTGGTCGAGGCTGAGAATTTTGACGGGGATCAAGCGTAGGACCATAGCTGGCCCGCGCAGGGAGTCAAAAATATTGATCCGCACCCGGGTGAAATCGTACTGGGCAGCCCCGTCAAAATCCATGGTTTGCTTAAACGTCTGGATTTCCTCAGGCTTCAAAATTTCCGAGAGCCAGCCATAAAAGGTGGTTTCATCGGTAACCGGG
>PYEQ01000274.1 GCA_003017785.1 filamentous cyanobacterium CCP5
GTTTGGGGTTCCCCGGCTGGGGCTGGGGCGTGACCGTCCCCACCTCACAAAAGCCAAACCCAAAGGCAGGCCAGGTGGCGATCGCTTCTCCATCTTTGTCGAATCCAGCCGCCAGTCCCAGGGGAGTCGGAAACGTCAGTCCCCACTGCCGCTGTTGCAAACGAGGATTTTGACAGGTAAATTGCATCTGGAGCCACTGACGGAGTCGCTGTTGACTGATGCCAGGCATCCCTATCCAGGCTAATAATCGGATTGACTGGGTATGCAGCCATTCTGGATCAGCATTTAGTCCGGAAAACAGCAGCGGACGCGCGAGAGTCTTGAAAGGGTCAGCCATGGGCGGTGGAGAGGGTTTAGTGCCGATACGGGTACTTTAGTCTTGATACCGGCCCTATTACCGGCAGATTGGTCTGGACGAATTTTATCCCTTCGGAGCAACCTGCCGTGTCAATCCTGGGTACCGAGATGGTCTGGGCCAATAGCATTGCCGTCGCTTCTCTGCAGCTATAGTGATTGAACGCCGCAGTTGCGAGCAACGGTGCCATGCCTATGCCCCGCATCTTGCCAGGTCTGTCCCCACCGGCCTCGACCCATTCTGATATAGCTAAACCTGCATGAGTCAGACCCACTCTGGCCCCGCCTACGACGCCCAAATAGCCGCCCTAGGACGCATTTTGCAGAGTCTGCGAGATGCCCAGACCGCCCAGGAGGCGATTAATCTGGCGTTAGAGCACATCCAGGCCGAGTTCGATTTTGAGGTGAGCTGGCTGGGGCTTTATGATCGCTTACACCATCGGCTGAATACCAAGGGATTTCATCTACCCAAGGGCGCTCGCTTTGTGCGGACCCATCTCCCCTTAACACCAGGAGACATTTTGGAGCAGGCCGTGATTCAACAACGGCCCCTGAGTATTGCCAATATTCAAGTAGAACCGCGGGCTGGCGAATGGGGGACTCTAGGGAAGCAGTTGGGCCTTCAGAGTGCCGTGGTTTTCCCAATTCGGCGGCAGGATATCTGTTTTGGCATTCTGCTGCTGGGGTCGCCCCGTTGGGGACTCTCTCCCACCGCCGGGGAGCGATCGCATCTGTCGCTGCTGACGGGATTTTTAGCTGAAGCCCTCCACCAGCAGGAGGCCGAGCAGCAGCGGTTGCGGGCCAAGCGCCCGGAGCAATCTCTACTGAGCCTGCTAGAAACCCTCAATCTCCAGCCAGGGCTGGACGATCGCTGTCATCAGGTGGTAAGAGAAGTCCAAAGCTTCATTGGCCCTGCTTGTACCCGGATTTTCTGGCTTGATTCCAAGGGTTACGAATTTTGGCAGCGGAGCAGTTCCCAGCGCTCTCACCTGAGCGGACGGGGATCGGTGACAATCCCCATCGACCAGGTCAAAGGCTTCTATCAAAGCCTATCCAATGGCCAGCTGATCGTCGTTGGGGAAGTCCATAGCTCCCTCAAATCAGCCGTGACCGACAAAATGATCCAGCTGCTTAAGGCAGCTTCTCTAATGGCGGCGCCGATCTTTTCCGGGGGAGAACTCCAGGGATTCCTATCGGTAGAGGGTAGCCGGCCCCGGATCTGGTCAGAGGCAGAAAAACAGTTTTTTCAAGGGGTGGCCCGGCTTCTTTCGCTGGCTTTGCCTGTCGCCGAAGTCCACGGACAGGTTGAACAAATGCGAGCCCAGCAAGAACTGACCTCAGGTCTTGTCCAGGGCATTTACAGCGATTTAGACTGGCGACGAATTCTCGAAGGTTGCTCTGCCAAGGTCTGTCAGCAATTATCGGTCCAGCAGTTCTTAGTGCTAATCTTTGATCGCGACTTGGGTGACTATGAGCTGTGCTTTCAGGGGCAGCAGGGCAAGATTCAGGGAGTCGCCGTCACCTGGCCAGCCCTCGATGATGTGGACTGGCAGATGCTGGAGCGGGCGGAAGGGGCCATCGCCATCGAAGATACCGAGCATGACCTCAAGCTCATGGCCTGGCGATCGCTGTTGCAAACTCTCAGGGCTAATTCCCTCCTCGCCTGCAATGTCTCTCCAGGCAACGCTCCCGAGGGAGTTGTCATTCTGACCGATCACAAAAAACGTCGCTGGACAGCCTTAGAAAGTTCTTTACTGGAATCAGTTAGCCGTCAAATTGGGCTGATTTTGCACCAGTGGCAGCTTCAGCGTCAGATCGACCAGCAAGAGCACATCTACGACTCAATTCAGTGGGGGCTGCAGACCCTTCAGCAAACATTTCACCTCAACGAGTTGGAACGATCCGGGGGAGAACATCTGGCTAAACTTCTTCAGGCCCCCCTGGTAGCCTTAGCCACTTGGCAAAGCGGCCAGACGACCGCGATCGTTAGTCAAGTGGTCAGCCGCGACAAGCACTTTAGAGTCGATCAAGAGTGGCAGATTCCGCTCCAGGGGGATGCCGTTCTCAACTGGGCATTACAAACTAATGGGATCCTACCCCTCTCTTTAGAAGATCTTCCAGACATTTCCCGGCGCTGGATTGCCGGCCCAGCAGGTAGTCGGCTGCTTATAGTAGCCCTGCGCACGGCCCCCGCCCACCAGTCCACGGGGGTATTGATCGTAGCCGCTCCACCGGAGCGACGCTGGTCAGAGTATCACCTACAGGTATTGGCTTTGATGGCTAATCAGCTGGCCTGGTCGCGCCGCCATTTGGAGCTCGTCGCGACCCTGGCAGCCCAGCGGGAAGGCTTAGAGCAGCTGAACTGGTACAAGCATCATCACCTTCAATCTATCCATCACCTCCTGACGCGCCAGGCTCAAGCCCTCCAGGATCTGAGTCTTAAAGACGCCTCGGATCAGGGTCAGCGATATCAGCAGATTGCCCGTCAGCTATTGTCCCTGGCGGATGATCTGACTCCGGTAATTAACGATGAGCAGTGGCAGCTCAGCGATCGCTATCACACGATTCCCCTGGTCAGCCTATTGAGTCGATTGCTCGAGCGGGTTAATGAACGGGTACAGCAGCAGCAGCTGTGGATCAAAGTCCATAACGAGAACAGCCTGATTATCGGCGGTGACATCTCTAAAATCGAGTTTGTTCTCTACGAATTAATGATCGCCGCCTGTCGGCGATCGCCGACAGGCGGCAGGATTGACATCTGGTGTCGACCCGTCGACCGGAACTGGTTAGAGCTGTCGATTACCGATGATGGCGTCCTCGAGCCCTACCTGCTTGCGGAACTACAAAAGGGGCGTCCGGACGACTGGCTGGCCCCTTCCGATCTCGACAAACCGCCCGGGCTGCACTACGCCATCTGCCAAATGCTAATGAACCAGATGCAGAGCAAACTTACCCTAGAGCGCCTAGAAGACAATCGCAGTCTCAGTCGAATCTTGCTACCAATTGCCTCTAACGCCCGCAGAACCTCGAATTTCCCACGCCATCGCAGCCAGTAGGGCTTAGGCAGTGCTGCTAGCACTTGAGCACATCAGCCGGCAAAGATCTACAGGGAACCCCCAGGGGCAGACTGTTGAGCTACATCGGTCTGAACCGGCAGGGGTTGTAAAATCGGAGTCCGCACTACCGTGTCGTTGGCAAGAGTGAACAGTGGGTTAGAGAGGACGCCAGCAAGGGAGGTGGCCACCACGGCTACAACTAGGCCCACCTGAAGGGGGCGCATTCCCGGGAGATCCCAGCGCACGGGGGGATAGCCCTTAACGGCATCGGAGGATTCCTGGGGCTCTTTCACCACCATCATCTTGACGACGCGGATGTAGTAATAGATCGAGACCACGCTGGTGATTAGGCCCACTAGCACCAGACCATAGGCACCCGCCTGCCAGCCAGCCCAGAAAATATATAGCTTGCCAAAAAAGCCAGCTAGGGGCGGTATCCCTCCCAGGGAAAGCAGACAGATACTGAGACCCAGGGTGAGTAAAGGATCTTTTTGATACAAGCCGCTGTACTCGCTGATTTGGTCGGTGCCCGTACGTAGGGTGAATAGAATTACGCAGGTGAAGCCGCCCAAATTCATAAACAGATAGACAAACAGGTAGAACACCATGCTGGCATAGCCAGCATCGGTGCCGATTACCAATCCAATCATCAAAAAGCCGGCCTGCCCGATAGAAGAATAGGCAAGCAGTCGCTTCATGCTGGTCTGGGCTAGGGCGACAACATTGCCCAGCACCATACTTAAAACGGCTAAGGCTGTGAACACAAAATGCCATTCCTCAGACACCAGAGGAAACGCCGTGACCAGTAGCCGAATAGCCAGAGCAAATCCAGCCGCCTTAGAACCAACTGATAGAAAGGCTACCACCGGTGTCGGCGATCCTTCGTATACATCAGGGGTCCACTGATGGAAGGGAACCGCCGCTACCTTGAAGGCAATACCGGCAATGACAAACACCAGGGCAACCACCAGCCCCACGGGAGCATCGCTGCCATCGCTGAGAATATTCACCGCAATGGCGCTCAGGCGAGTCTGGCCCCCCGATAGGCCATAGAGTAGCGACATGCCGTAGAGAAAAATAGCGGAGCTAGCAGCGCCAATCAGCAGGTACTTCAGCGCTGCCTCATTAGAGCGAGGATCACGCTTCATGTAGCCCGTCAGCAGATAAGACGAGATACTCAAGGTCTCAAGGGAGACAAAGATCATCACTAGTTCATCGGCTCCAGCCAGAAACATCCCTCCTAGGGTAGCCGTGAGCAGGATGACGATAAATTCTGCCAGGGAGGTGCCTGACTGCAACACGTAGCGAATGGACATGGGAATGGTCACCGCCGCCGACAGCGCGATCAGACCCCGGAAGACAATACTGAGGGCGTCACCGTTGAAAGCCCCTAGAAAGGCAATTGGGTTAGCCACATCCCACTGGAACACCAAGGCGGCTAGAGCGGCTAGCAAGCCGGCGATCGCGGCGTAGGGGGTCCATTGGGACGAAGAGCGCCCCTGAATGAGATCTCCCACGAGTACCACCATAATTGTGGCTACAACGATGCCCTCGGGGAGGATTGCACCGGTATTTAGCTGAGCAACCAGATCGCCAAAATCCATGCTCTGTAATCCCTCGTTAAACAGAAGCGGCAGGTAAAGGTTCCTTTACAAGTGGCATCTTATCGCGTCTAATCACCGGTTTGGAAAATCTTTAGGGATTCTGGAAGAAAAATGATCTCAGAAATTCTTAAGAGATTTAACAGTTTTTCCTATGCATGCCAGATTACCTTTGCCTATACTCGGCTTGCATCAAGCCGTTACCCCGCCTGAGGTCAGATACTCCGCAGCATCCCTCAAATCGTTGTCATCCCAATTGGCTTTCCCCAGGTCAGCCCTATGGACGCCGACGGGACTTTCGATCTATCGATATATTTGTTTAATAGTGACCCCACCATAATTCAGTGCTCCAATAACCGCCGGTAGACTAGCTTTTCTCCAAAGCGTGATTGGAAGAATATTCATGACGTTTGCTGGGTACCCCGATCGCTTCGGTAGCCTTCGAGGTGGTCCTTGACTCGCCTCAAAAATTCTGGCCCACTCTGCGATACAGTCCAGAATTGAGGCCTCGCTTGTTCTTTTATGATTGAGTCCCATCTAAGTCGAACCCTATGTCAACTCTGGTCATCGTAGAATCCCCAACCAAAGCCAAAACGATTCGCAACTACTTGCCTAGAGGCTATCGGGTGGAGGCGTCCATGGGCCATGTACGGGATTTGCCCCGATCTGCCAGCGAGATCCCTGCCAGCGTTAAAGGGGAAAAGTGGGCCCAGCTAGGGGTCAATCCTGATGCCAAGTTTGAGCCCCTCTACGTGGTACCGGGGGATAAAAAGAAGGTAGTCAAGGCTCTCAAAGATGCCTTGAAAGACGCCGATGAACTGGTACTGGCCACTGACGAAGATCGGGAAGGGGAAAGCATTAGCTGGCACTTGTTGCAGGTGCTTAAGCCGAAGGTGCCAACCCGTCGCATGGTGTTCCATGAGATTACCGAAGAAGCCATTCAGGCGGCTTTGGACAATTGCCGTGACATTGACGACCAGCTGGTGCGGGCCCAGGAAACCCGTCGTATTTTAGACCGGCTGGTAGGATATACCCTGTCTCCTTTGTTATGGAAGAAGATCGCCGGGGGGCTCTCCGCTGGACGAGTCCAATCCGTGGCGGTGAAGCTGGTGGTCAGCCGCGAGAAAGAACGCCGGGCCTTCCGCCAAGGCTCCTACTGGGATCTCAAGGCCACCTTGATGCGGGATAAGAATCCCTTTGAAGCCAAGCTTACCTACCTGGCGGGGACTCGCTTGGCGACCGGTAGTGACTTTGATGAGTCCACCGGACGCATTGCTGAAGGGCGTGAGGTCGTTCTCTTAAATGAGGCCCAGGCTCGGGAACTCCAGCAGCGGCTCCAGGTCGGTGTCTGGACGGTGAGCAATCCTGTCTCTTATACACATCT
>PYEQ01000275.1 GCA_003017785.1 filamentous cyanobacterium CCP5
GTGCCAAACCCATCGCCGAGGTACTGATGAGCCAGGTAGGCCAGCGCCCGACCGTTAGCCGCGCCCCTCGCCTGAAATTCCTCTGGCGGAATCAGCAGCGTCGTCACCAAACTGCTGGTAATCAGAAAAAAGCTCATGATCACCGCCGCCGTGGTCAACAGCTTGTGGGTGTTGTGAATGCGCCCCCTGGGAAAGGCTTCGGTATCGCTGCGATCGCCTTTGACCAGTGGCATCACCGCTACCCCCGTCTCAAACCCCGACAGGCCCAGGGCCAGCTTGGGGAATACCAGTGCCGCCAGGGCCAAGAGCAGCAGCGGATTGCCATGGCTGGCAAAGAGCAGGCTCCACCAGTCGGCAATGGCGGTGGGATGGGTGAGAATCTGGTAACCTCCCACCGCAATGGTCACTAGGTTCAATAGCAGATAGAGCGCCACCAACAAAACTGCTATACCAATGGCTTCGCGAAACCCTTTCAAAAAGACGGTTGCCAGGAAGGCAATCAGGCAGAGGGTCAGCGGCACTTCGTAGCCGTGCAGCAGATCGTGAACAAAGGGATTTTCGACAATGTGGGCTGTGGCATCGGCGGCGGAGAGGGTAATGGTGATGATAAAGTCAGTGGCGGCAAACCCCAGCAGCACCAGCACAAAAAACTTACCCTGCCACCAGGGCAACAGCCGCTCTAGCATGGCGATCGAGCCTTCGCCATGGGGACTGAGCTTGGCCACCTGGCGGTAGATCGGTAAGGCTCCAAACAGCGTCACCAGCACCAAAATCAGCGTCGCCAAGGGAGACAGCGCTCCCGCTGCCACGGCGGCAATCCCCGGTTGGTAGCCCAGGGTGGAAAAGTAATCGACCCCGGTCAGGCACATCACCTGCCACCAGGGATGTTTGAACTTGTGCTGGTCGGCTTCGTCGCGGTCTTCGTTCAGCAGCCAATGGGTCAGGTACCGGCGGTGCTTTTTGGGCGGAATGATCGGGCTGACCATAGGATAAGGCTACTGGAAAGGGCTGAGGGGAAGCACCTCACGGCCCCAACAATAGGTCTTCTTCTAGTCCGGGCAGCTGAGCATGCCCCAGGAGCTGATTGTTCGGGTGTCGCTGGGCCAATTGGGTGTTTCCTCAATTCTCCCCCAAAAGCGCTGAGGTTTAGTGTTTTAGCTCAGTTCACCCACCCGGTTTAAGGGCCAAAACCGAAGGGCTGCCTGACCAATTAGACAGAGTCCATCGGGACAGAACCCCAGCAGTGAGAGTCAAAGCTATTGTTGCGGTTGTCTCCCAGCACTCGGTAAAAATCAGCGGGCACCGTGACTGGCCCGTATGGTAATTTTTTTGCCCCGATGGAGGGCTTTTTTAATGCTTTGCTGTTGGCATACACCTGCCCATTTTTGATCTGAATCACAGCCCCCGGTAGCCCAATCACCCGCTTGATCATCTAGGTTTAGCTGCACTCGCCGGATCGTGGTGTAGGAGTGTCATTACGGACATCGAATTATAGATGCCCGGCTTTGACTCGCGACTCGGACAGTTCAACCTTGCCCTCAGATATCCTGACGTTAAGGGTTGATAATAGCTCAGGGTCAATATTTTCCGCTGTGGTGGTTGTGTTCCCTTCTGTCTTCATCCCAGTTGACATCGCTTCCGAATCCTTAGGCTTGTCAGCTTTTCTATTAGTCAGAAAAAGAAAAAGGTGGCTCAACAACATAACTTTGTATCCCCTAGCAGTCGAGCCATGGGTCGCTATTGGCTCCGTCATGACTAAAACCCAGCTGCGCTATCTGGCAACTCGCTACCTGGCTCCCCTGACGGGGCTGGTGTTACTGGCAATCTCGATCGCTGTCGTCCGCCACCAGCTCCAAGACTATGAGGTGCACGATGTGGTCGATAGCTTGCGATCGCTCCCTCGTGAACAGGTGATTTGGGCGATCGCCTTCACCGCTCTGGGCTATCTGGCGATGACCGGCTACGACACCCTAGGCTTTTTGCATCTGCGCCAGCGGCTGGGCTACGGCAAAATTGCCCTCACCACCTTCATCAGCTGCGCCTTTAGCAACACCATTGGTTTCGCCCTGCTGACGGGTAGCGCCATTCGCTATCGGTTTTACTCGGGCTGGGGAATTTCTGCGATCGCGATCGCCCAGATCATTGCCTTTTCCAACCTCAGCTTTTGGCTGGGACTGCTGGCGGTGGGGGGCCTCTCATTTCTGGCGGTTCCGTTTCAAATTCCGGCCCAGCTCCGACTCCCCGTTCACTCCACCTTTGGGCTGGGGCTGATATTCACGGCCTTGATCCTGCTCTACCTGATGGGGAGTGCCACGCTTCGCGGCACGTTGACATTTAGAAAGCAACCACTGCAATTGCCCAGTCTCACAATCGCGTTAGGCCAAATTGTCGTTTCGAGTCTCGATTGGAGTTTGGCTGCCGCCACTCTATATTGTCTGTTGCCATCGACGGCGGGTCTAACCTATCTCGCCTTTTTGAAAATCTATCTTCTAGCCATGGCGGCAGGCGTTTTAAGCAATGTGCCAGGGGGGTTAGGCGTCTTTGAGACGGTAGTGATATTGCTGCTATCGACTCAACTCTCCCCCGCAGCCGTTTTGGCCTCTCTGTTGGCCTATCGCGGAGTCTACTATTTTTTGCCCCTCATAACTGCCATAGCATTTTGGGGGCTCCACGAAATGAGGCAGCCGTTTAAGCCTTGTGGTTAGCCCAGGAGAAGCCTGGGATTACTTTCCCCCAGATCAGGCGCGATCGCGGGCCTACCGCTGGGGCGAAGACGGGATTGCGGGCATTTGTGATAATCATCAGCGGCTGTGTTTTGCGATCGCGGCGATGCTTTCAACCGCCTCTGCCCTCAATGCCACCCTCTATGGCACCTCCCGCCTGAGTTTCATAGCCGGCAACAGGTTGGTTAAGACCAGTCTCAAACTGACGTTCAAACGTTTGAACGTTCTCAACCGCTTAAAATGTCCCAGCCTACTCCTTGAACGCAATATCATTGCTAGGGGCGATCGCCATGGCTATGACCATCGCCATTGGCATGATCTTTGGCACAGTGGCCTGATAGGGTCACCGGAAACAAGACCTACGGAGCTGATGTTGGCAACAGTCCCAAAACGCCATCGGCAATGAGCTGCACGGCGATCGCCAAAATCAAAAACCCCAATATCCGATTGAATGCCCCCATCCCGGTTTCTCCCAGCCACTCAATTAGCGGCTCCCCTAGCCTCAAGCACAGGTACAGCACAATTCCCAGGCCCGCCACCTCCAGCACACAGCCCACATAATCCCTCCACTGGGTCGCTTGGGTCGATAGGCCAATCACTACCCCGATCGCCCCTGGCCCACTGACCATCGGCACCGCCATCGGTGTAAACGAAATATCTTCCTGGTCGGCGGCGGCTTTGTGTTCCGAAGCGGTAATTCGCTGCCGAGCGGTCACCATTTCCCAGGCCGTATGCCCGACAATCAATCCCCCCGCAATGCGCAGGACTGGCAGCGACAGGCCAAAAAAGTTGAGAATCAGCTTCCCGGCCAGAAAAAATACCGCCAGCACTAACACGACATTGAAGGTCGTCTTTTGGGCCTGTTTCAGTCGGTAGCGGGGAGAATCCGTCGCCGTCAAGCTATAGAAGATGGGAATCGCACCCACTGGATTCGCGATCGGAAATAGCGCTGCCAGGGTGCCTACACCAAACGAAATCAGACTCTGAAGCATCGGGCAACTGCCAATAAAAGTCGTTGGGGATGGCCAAAACAGCCCCCAGGTGTCGGAGGCAACATCTATAGCCATCTTCAGGTCAGTCAGAACATTTTAAGCGGCTGAAAACGTTCAAAACATTCAAACGTTAAGTTTGAGACTGGTCTTAACCAACCCGTTGGCTGCTATACCTTAAGGCTATTTGCGGGACAGGCGTTAACGACTAAACCAGCCCTACTAACCCCTTCACACGGGATGACGACAGGATTTCCACTGCCCTTGGGGAACCGCTCTGCCCCCACAGCGCTTCAGAGTTTGCCAAACTCGTTGGGCAGCGTCCCCTGCGCCAGCCAGGTATCCAAATCGGGGATGGCTTGAGATTGGCCCAGGCATTCCTGGAGCTGAGGCCCATCCAAGACTTCCTGGTGCAGTAGGGTTTGAGCGGTGGCTTCCAGCAAATCCAGGTTTTGCCTCAAGATGGCCTGCGCCACCCGATGGGCATGATCCAGAATGGACTGGACTTCTCGATCAATCACTGCCGACAGGTCAGGACTGATGACCCGGCGGGCGGTTGGGCTGTTTTCTAGAAACGACAGTTGTCCCCGGTCAAAGGCGATCGGCCCTAAGGTGCTGTCCATGCCGTAGACGGTCACCATCCGCTCGGCCAACTCTGTGGCTTTCTGAATATCGTCACTGGCCCCGGTAGAGACTTTGCCAAACACCACCTCTTCAGCGGAACGCCCCCCCAGCAGGGTGGCCAACCGCCCGCGAATTTCGTCCTCTGCCATTAAAAATCGGTCTTCTTCCGGCATCTGTAAGGTATAGCCCAGCGCGCCAACCCCGCGGGGCACGATGGAAATTTTCTCCACTCGGTTTGCCCCCGGCATCAGCGTCGCCACGATGGCATGACCGACTTCGTGATAGGCGACAATTTTTTTCTCCATCGGGTTAAGAATGCGTGATTTGCGTTCTAGCCCCGCTACCACCCGCTCGATCGCCTCATTCAGGTCGGCCATGGTCACCGCCGATTGTCCCAGACGAACCGCCAGCAGGGCTGCTTCGTTGATTAAGTTAGCCAGATCGGCCCCAGCAAATCCCGGTGTGCGCGCTGCAATGACGGATAAATCCACATCGGTCGCCAACTGAACTTTGCTCCCATGTACTCTGAGAATGGCCTCCCGCCCCGACTTGTCGGGATGATCGAGAACCACCTGTCGGTCAAAGCGGCCAGGACGCCGCAGGGCCGGATCTAACACCTCCGGGCGATTGGTCGCGGCCAGAATAATCACCCCAGTATTGGCCTCAAAGCCATCCATTTCAGTCAGCAGTTGGTTCAGGGTTTGCTCCTGCTCGTCGTTGCCGCTAAAGCTGGCAGTACTGTGTCGGGCCTTGCCCAGGGCATCTAGCTCATCAATAAACACGATGCAGGGAGCCTGGGTTTTAGCCTGCTGAAATAAATCGCGCACCCGCGCCGCCCCTAGCCCGACAAACAGTTCAATAAATTCTGACCCGGAGATATTAAAAAACGGCACCCCGGCTTCTCCGGCGACGGCCTTGGCCATTAGGGTTTTGCCAGTGCCGGGAGGCCCCACCAGCAACACCCCTTTGGGAATGACGGCACCAATTTGGGTGTATTTGTGAGGATGTTTCAGAAACTCCACCACTTCGACCAGTTCGGCTTTGGCTTCTTCCACCCCAGCCACATCTTTGAAGGTGACGCCAGTATCGCCTTCGGCATAAATTCGGGCTTTGCTTTTGCCCAGGGTTAAGGCATTGGCCCCCATGCCCTGGGCACCGCGCAAAAACCAGGCCCAAATACCCACAAAAATTAAGGGTGGAACCACCCAGCCCAGTAATGTGCTTAACCCTCCTAGGGGACTGGGCTGAGGCGCTTCAAACTCGACGTTGTGCTCGCTCAGCAGGGTGACCAAATCAAACTGGCTGACCACTGGAATGGTGATGTAGGTCTCAGCTGGAGGCGGCGGGGCGGCGTCTGAGGGGGGTGTTTCGCCGGAGGAGGTTGGCGTTTTGATATCGCCTTGACCCGATTTCAGCGTGTAGCGAATTGCTGTTGCATCAATCTCGGCTGTATCAACCTTGTCTGCCTTCACCTGCTGAATAAATTCGCTGTAGGGTACGACAGTAGTCTCGGGTCGCAATAAAGGCAGGACGACAAAGTTCAACAAAATCAAATAGAGCAAAATGGTGATAAAACTGCCCCCAACATGTTTGGGCTCCGGCAGCTTGGGGCTTTTCTCGCCATTGGTTTCAATCGGCATAATGACCCTTCCCCAAGGGGAGCGTGTATTCGCCCCTATTGCCTCTAAATATATAGCTCCTTTGCGTGAGGGACGCATCTCAATTTGGCGAGTACTGGGTAGGCAATGCTCGCCCGCCAGTGACTCAACGAACAGTTGTGCAACGGTTTGCCTGACGCCCTCGGCATTGGGGGGCAGGGTGCTGCTCAAGCGGTGTGCAAATAATTCCAACGAAAATCGGCGTTCTTCCAGGACTGCGCCACTGTGGAAGTATCTCGATTCAAGTTGGGGAACTACGTCACATGCGCTCAGCAGATCCTCAGACCTGGGTGGGGGTATCGTCGTCGGAAGTGGCGGAGCGCTTGCGGCGAGAGGGCTACAACGAACTGCCCGCCACCGATCGCCGCACCTTTTTAGCCCTGGTGCTGGAGATCGCGCGGGAGCCGATCTTTCTGCTGCTGGTGGGCTGTGGGGCGGTCTACTGGG
>PYEQ01000276.1 GCA_003017785.1 filamentous cyanobacterium CCP5
ATATTCTCCAGCGGGGCAGTGCTGGTGGGTTTGGGGCTGCTTTACGCGGCGATCGGTCAGAACATCACCGATCCCCCATATTTTTTGCTGGGAGGAGCCGTTTTAGCAGGCTCTACCCTAGCCGGGGCATTGCTCCAATGGCTAGTGCAGCTACCAGCCCTCTGGCGATCTGGGCTGGGGCGACCCCAGCTGAGATTTAACTGGACCGATGCCGGGGTACAGCAGGTCTTTAAGATTCTGGCCCCGGCCACTTTTTCCTCTGGGATGATGCAGATCAACGTGTTTACGGATCTGTTTTTCGCTTCCTACATTGCTGGAACAGCTGCCGCTCTGAACTATGCCAATCTATTGGTGCAAACCCCTCTGGGCATCATTTCGAATGTAATTCTGGTGCCTTTTTTGCCGATTTTCGCTCGGCTGGCTGCCCCCGAAAACTGGCCTGAACTCAAGGGCCGCATCCGTCAGAGCCTGCTGTTTACGGCTCTGACCATGCTCCCCCTAGGGGCGCTGATGATCACGCTGGCCCTGCCCATCGTGCGGGTAGTGTACGAGCGGGGTGCTTTTGACCTGGAGGCTTCGCGCTTCGTCACCTCCCTGCTGATGGCCTACGGCATCGGCATGTTTATCTATTTGGCCCGGGACGTGCTGGTGCGGGTATTCTACGCCCTTGGCGATGGCCAAACTCCGTTTCGCATTAGCCTGGTGAATATCGGCCTGAATGCGTTCCTCGACTTCTGGTTCATTCGCTGGTTCGGGGCTCCCGGTTTGGTACTGGCCACGGTGGGAGTGAATATCACCTCGACTTTAGCCATGGTGATTTTGCTGGACCGTAAGCTAAATGGCCTTGGCTGGCTGGGCTGGGCCCGGCCGATCGCTCTACTCACCGGTCTCAGCGCTGTTACGGGACTAGTTGCCTGGGGGGCCCGTAATGGCCTGGAAGGGATGTTAGGCAGCGATGGCATTTGGACGCAGCTGTTGGTGCTGGCGATCGCCAGCGGTCTAGGCCTGGCTGTATTTGCCCTCGGCGCTGTACTTTCTCCAATTCCTGAAGCTAATCAGCTGGGTCAGCGGCTACGGAGACGGTTTTTGCGACGGTAGCCACACCTTAGGGAGTCCGCCCCCGGTTAGCGGTCAAGGTCAGCTGCTTGAGTCGGGTTTTAAGGGTATTGATATCGGGGGGTTCCCCACCGTAGCGCCAGCGGACATAGGCGTCTGATATTTCTTGGGCGGGCTGGTGGTTGACTTTCTCTTTGCCCAGCAAGCGTCGAACATATTCCCAGGGCGTTTCGGTTGATTTCTTGGGGTGCCCCTGGTGGGCCAACTTCAAAAGCATCTGCTGATAGAGGCGCTCCATCGCTGGTAGCTGACGTAGCCGCCAGCGTTGACGACCACTGCGCCAGCCCAGCCAGCCTAGCCAGCCCACAAACGCCATCGCCGTCAGGGCCGCCAACCCGGCGATCGCCCCGATCCAGCCCTTCCCAAACAGGCCCACCAGGGCCAACACCGTCCGCTGCAGCAGTTCGAACACGGTCTGCACAGTGCCTTCAATCCAGGCGGTTACAGGGGAAGGCAGGCGACCGGCCACCCAGTTCCAAAACTGTCTGACGATACCAAAGGCTTCGTAGTCTTCGATGGTGGGAGGCACCAGCTCAAACCCCGGAATCGGGTTAAAGCCAAACCAGCCGTACTCTGGGAAGTAAACTTCGGTAATAGCGTAGGCATCAGTGTTGCTGACGATATAGAAACCCGTAAAAGGGTTAAACTCCCCAGGGCTAAAGCCCGCTGTCAGCCTCGCTGGGATATCGATGGAGCGGAGCATAATGGTCAGCACCGTGGAGAAATGATCCGGCAGGCCACCCCCTTGCTCAAACAAAAAGGCATTAACCAAATCTTCCTCTGGCCGCAGAAATGGCATGTTCGGCTGGACCGTGTAGCGCTGCTTGAGAGCCTGGGCCAAAAACAGCGCCTTTTCATAGGGATCCTCCAGGGGCTGCGGAGCATTCGATAGCAGGGATTCGGTCAGCTCCCGTACGGGGGCTTGCAGGTCCGCTGGCACCTGCAAATAGTAGTCGCGGATTTCATCGGGATAGCCCTTGGGGGCCAACCGCAGCCGGGTGCGATCGCGGTAGGGCACCTCTGACACAACGGTGTAGGTCATGCCCTTCTCTAAGGCCACGGGCGATCGCAGGTTGCCGTCGGGGTCGATGGCAACCTCCTGGGTCGGGAAATAGAGCTGTTCGGGTTGATACAGGGCCGGAATCAGGTTTGAGAAATCGCTAACCAAGGTATAAGTCTGGATTACCTCGCGATCACGGCCGATAAACCGCTGCCTAGGCAAAATCGTCTGGGCCGTAAACCGCGATCGCCGCAGGGTCATCACATTTTCGTTGCGAGAAATTTCCCAGCCCTGACCGGTGTAGCGATCAAAGCTAACCACCCGCCAAAACCCAGGGGACTGCGATCTTACTCGCATCACCTCCTGCGGCGTTAGGTCGCCCCGCAGGTTTTGGTTCATCTGGCGGTTAAAGCCATAGTAGGAAGTCTGATCGACCACCCCTGGGCCAGAGAGCTTTCCTGCCTCATCAATGTCACCACTGCCCTGCCCGTCGCCGTCTGATTCAGAGTCAGTACCGTCACCGCTAGATCCGCCATTGACATAGCCAGGATTGATAATCGCCTGGCCATCAAACTGTCCCTGGTAGTCAATATCAGTACTGACTGGAAAATTGCGGAGCTGGTAGCCTGGCAGGCGAGGCAGCATCAGAAAGATCACCATGCCTAGGCCCAAGACTAGCAGCAGCAGCGCTCCCAGTCGGCGAGGAGCGATCTGAGCCCCGAACTGCCGCCATGGGGGATTGATCAGGCCAAGGCGAGAGCGGTAGTCTAGCACCAGCACTGGCATGGCTACGGTTAGAAACAGCAGCAGGATAGGGCCAAAGGCCAGGGTTTGGCTGATGGTAGCCGCTACCCCCAGCAAAATCAGGCCAATCATCATCGAGTAGCCCAAATCTTTGCGCCGAGGTAGGTCGAAGCTATGAAGCACCTGTAGCTGAATCAGGAGTTCCGCCAGCATAATCCGGGTATCGCCGGGCTGACCAATCATGCGGGTCAGAAATGCCGTCAGCGCCATCAACATGCCAAAGGCGATAAAAAATTTAACGGCGATATTGCGCCGATAGCGCTGACGCCAGCTATACCAGCCACCGATAGCACTCAAGGGAATCGCTAGCAGATTCCACAGGGAGGTTTGGGTAACACCGATCGCGGCTACCGCTACCGAAACGATCCCAAGGGTGACCAGCAACTGCACCAGCCCCCGCAGGAGCCGGGAGTCTTCGATGTGCTCAGGGGCAAAGGTACCCCGGCCATTAGTGGCCGGGGTACCTTTGCCCAAAGACAAACGCTGATACAGAGATTGCAGCACGGCGCAGGCTAAAAAAAGCAGAACGCCCCCATCGTAGCCTAGGGGGTTTCGCTGTTGTCCACTCGCCCAACTACAAACCGCAGCGGTCGAGCGGATTCTTCCCCTAGACCAATGGCCAGAGCATGGAGCTGACCCAGCTCAGGGGCCTCTAGGGTCAGCTGCAGCACACCGGCATCCCTGCAATCAGTGCGCCGGGAAGGAGCAGACGCAAGCTCTAGATAGCCGCCGACAGGCAGGGATGCCTGCACAGACAGGTTGGAGTCACCTTCCAAGGACACACTGACCCCCAACGCTCCAGCGACCGTCTGCCACTCTTGCTGGGCCTGGGGGCGATCGCGGCTCACCTTCAGGCTCAGGGCAGAGAGAATTTCTCTGGCCGTCAGCATGGACAAAGCAATTTGCTGCTGGGTATTGGCCTGGGCGTAGTCAAGGGTGGAAGCTTCGGCGATGGCGGGAGAGCGATAGGCCGGCTGCAACACAATTTGAGCAACATTTTGGAGGGTTTGGGGCTGGTCTGGAAACAAATCCTCGACGGCTTTAACCAGTTGAATGCCCGACTTAAGGGACTGATGGATGACCTGCTGACACCCCTCTAGTAGGGTCGACAACACATCGTCCGGCAGCACCGCTGGAATGGCCAGTCCCTGCAGCGGACTGGTCCACAGGTCCATGGACCGCTCTCCAGGAACGGTATCAGGATATTCCTGGGCAGATTTCTCCCAGGGGAATAGGGGCGGGTGGCGCTCGATCTCAGCGCGCAGCCGATCTTTCAAGAGGGTTTGGAAACGATTTTGCACAGCGGATAGGTCTCCCAATTGGGTAACAGGATTGAGGTTAGGGTCTAACGCTCGAAGGGCTGGCTCTAGGCCGGGAAACACGGAGAGCTCAGACTCGAGGGGATCCCATGACTCGCGCAACAGGTTGGATAGCTGGGCCTCGGTCATGTCCGCATCTAAATCGGCAGCCTGGTCCCGATTGAAAGTCCCTGATGGCGCCACACCTGCTGAGTCAGGATCTCGAATTAGCGAAAGCAAAAAGTCCCTGATGATCTCTGTGTCTCTCTTCATCGATGCCCTGCCCTCATCCGGATTCTAATGGTTACGAATTTCCCAAGCCCGGCCCAGTAATTTAGACCATTGCTTTTGATACTGGGTTGGTGTTAGCCCCAGGGTTTTAGCAATCTCACCATCTGCTGCCCCAGACTGTTTCATCGCCAGTAGGCGAGACTGTTTCTGAGTAATTGCTTCATTGAGATCATCCCACTGCTGGGGGGTCAACCCCAGGTTATGTTCAACATCGGCCTCTAGCCATTCGTGGACCAGCTGCCACTGATGGGACAAAGCAAACCGGATCAAATGATATTTGAACCGCTGCTGGAGATAGTCCCGCTGTCGAGGCGTTAACTTGAGGATATCTTCGATTTCGTGGGTGGGCAAATCCAGCAATCGCAGGGTGAAATAGCTGGCACAGTCTTCCTGGTCCCGTTCTTTTAGGTAGACCATGAGTTCTTCGATAACCCTTTCCCTGAGCGGATCCTCAGGGATTTCCTCGGCCTGGGTTTGGGCCATCATTTCTGCGCGCACCCGCTGATGGGAGGTGGCTGGGCGCTCCTCGCCATCCCCCCCGCCATGTTCCGCCGCCTGTTCGATGTCAATGGCCATTTCAGGGGGCTGCTGTTTGGAGAATGTCTGGGCTCGCAAAATGATCAGCTGCTGACTGCGCCGCCCCGGCAGGGGAATGCGGCGCTTGCCGTAGCGCTCAGTAAACGCCATATATTCGGCTAGCTGCAGCAGAGTGCGGGGCTGGTAGGTAGATTCGAGCTGGGCCTCTCGCCGAAATGCACTCAGGGACTCCACGTAAAATCCCTGCAGAAAGTCTTCAATCAGGTTTAAGCGGGCCTGGTAGCTGGTGCGCATCTGGGACGGCGTCATGTATCGGTAAATGATGGCGCTGAGGCTGCTGTGCAGCTCGACCCGTCCCTGGTGGGAGCCTAAATCGTAGTACCTAAGACATTGCTGGAGTCGATGCCGACCCAGGTTTTGCATCCAGATTTCGACTTCTCCAGAGTCCTGGATGCGCTGACTTTCTGAGCAGATCCGGATGACTTCTTCACTAAAGCGCGCAGCTACGCCATGACAATCTTTGTCAGTAGCTTTAGTGGCGGTGCGAAGTTCTTGATACAGCTGTTTGTTAAGTGCTTCCACGCTCACGTAGCCTAAATGACCCCGATGGTATATTGGTCTTCCTAGCGGTTGCTAAGGCTAGACCCTAATCTAATCTTTCCAGTCGGGCTGGACTCGTTCCGGAAGATGCACAAATGTTCAGCGCGAACTCAGCGCGAACAGTCTAAATTCTTTGTAGCTTTTAGTTAGTTTAATAGATGCAGATACTGATCTAACACGACTCTGACGCGGTTTACTAACGCTTAAACAGCTATCCCGAGGAAGCATGGATCTTGATAGTCAAATTGAATCTCTCATTACCGATGCCCCTAACGATGGGCTCACCGCCGATGCGGTACAAGCGATCGCCCCCGCCCTAAAGGCTTTGGCCGGTCAGCTCAAACATGCCCAGTATTACGTGCTGCAAACCATTGATCAAAACTGGGTCATGACTTCCCTGGGCAACCGTACCCAGCCAGAAACTCGCAAAAATATTATTTACGCCTATCCCACCCTGAAGGACGTGGAAAAGGGCCCCCATCCGGTCAAAGATCCCCAGGTGATGGCGCTGCCGGTACCGGTGACCCACATTTTGTTTCAAATGCTGGCCATGAAGCCGGTGGAAAGTATTATCTTCTTTGACACCCCGGGCAGGCTCAGTCGGGGCATAGAGGTACGTCGTCAGGATGTGCAGGCGTTGATTCAAGCGCAGCTGCAACAGGCTCAGGGAAATCAAATTCCGCCGGATATGGCCTAGAGCCAGAGATTTAAGGGACGCCCATGACCTACATATTTCCATCGGGATTTCAGTGGGGGGTGGCCACGGCGGCCTTTCAGATTGAGGGGG
>PYEQ01000277.1 GCA_003017785.1 filamentous cyanobacterium CCP5
CCTGACCGTCAAATAAGCTGACCTTAAGGGCTTTCTGAGAAGCCTGAGGAGAAGCTGGTAAGGCGCTGAAAGAAAAAAGCCCATCCCCTATGAAGAGATGAGCTGGGCGTCTATGGAGGTTAAAAGCAGAGACTATAGGGATCTACAGAGGACCATCGCTGAGTTCCAGGTGGGCTGTGTGCCCCTCATGGGTAGTCTTTGCGGATTAACGCACCTTTGCTGGTGGTTGGCCGGTAGAAAAATCTATTTCGCAGTCATCGCCATAGAGGAGCCTGGTTGACCCGTCAGAGTTCAGGTCGGCACATCATACCCCGTTATTGCGCCATAGTCGGTAGTCATGAGCGAGATCGATGGTGGGATCGGCGTAGAGGGTAGCGATGGCCCTTTAGGGCCGGTCTCTGACCATCGCTCCAATGAGCAGTGTCCCTCCCATAGTGGCCCCAAGGACTTTGACCCAGTTGACCTTACCCATGACGTACCTGAGAATGATGTCTACAGAATGCCCTCAGGGGAGGAGTTGTGAGCTGATGCAAGTCAATACCTGATGCAACCAACGCAGGGGACGCTAGTTTACGCCTTTGAACCCGGCGCAAGGGGTTCCCAATCGTGGTGCTTCGCTTTTTTTCTTGGATCTGCCTTGCCCTTGCAGCTACTATGGCCGCTGCTAATCCTGATGACTTGTTGGCCTGGTACGGGGAGGAATGGCAGCCAGAGGGGGCCAGCTACTAAGATAGTGAGCTGATTTTGGACCCGGTGCAGTGGCTGAGCTTGGAGCAGCGTTTGGATGTGCTGGATGTTCACCCGCTGTTTACGTCCCGGTGCCCTAACTGTGAGATGCCGGTGCCCCAAGCAGTAGCAGGGCAGATCCACTAAGACTGTAGACATTGCGGCTGGGGGGATGATTCAGTGTAAATGTCAACAAAAGGGAATACTTGGTAAGCGGTCAAGCAATAAAACATTTATCTGTGCTCACATACAGCAACCTCTTTGCAAGTTTTCCGGGTTAAGTAATCGCCCAGTTGTAAACTAACCTACGGCTTTGGTGCCTATTTTCTGGCAGCTCTGTCCTGTGATGATGTCAACAACTCAGGATAATGAAGACTCAGTACGTTACCGATCATGAGAAGAAGATTGTAAAAGCAGAGAGAGGGCTATACGGATATGTGAAGGTCTTTCTAGCCTTCTTAGTCTTGAATACGATGTTGTCCATCGTTTTGAACGTTTTCGTTGGTTACCCAATAGTTTTTAGCTGCCTCAATAATCCTAGCCGTACTGATGAAGAGTGTTATATCCAATCTAGAACTGTCAGATTTGGCATTAACTTATTGTCTTTGGTAGGCGCAAGCACGTTGATTTCCAGCAAGTTAAAAAAGGACTCTGTGAAGCGATATGCAGCTCTCGAGGAAAAGTCGTAGTAGCTCAGTGAAGAAATCAAGCATTAAGAATATTGCTCTAAGTGTTGTTACAGCTTCAACTGCTGTGCTTTTAAATAGTGGTTTTGCAAACGCCGCAGGCTCAACTGGCGTTAGAGAGATTAGCCACAATAACTTATACACTTGTCCTGGAAGAACTTATGAGTTTTTGTTTGAACAGGGCAATGTCTATAACGCTAGGGCAGTGATGACGATTGTGTGTATGGTAGGTGCTGACCAGGCTAGGTGGATTATTCGTTCCGGATCTGAGTGCGCTTTAGATCCTGATTTAGGTGGAGTATGTCAAGGAAACAGACCACTTCCATTAAGAACAAATGTAACCTATCCGTCTACAGAGATACCCCCTGGCAACAATCCGCTTGCACATCGTTATAGCTTTAGGCAGGGAGTTCTAGGTGAGTTCTGCGAGCTTGAGGCTGTTCCAGATGATTATATGGGTGCAATCAGTTTCTTAGGTGGTTACTCGGCTTGGAATTGTCAAAAACACCAAACTTTGCATGATGTCGAACTTGAGACATTTGGTTCTAGCACCCTCTCTCTGTACGAAAGCTCACATGAAAATATCCCTGATCCCTATCTTGAAATATTGGGTGTTGAGTACGATGACTTTATGGTTAATCCTTAAGTAACTTGTGGGAAAGCGAGGATTTTAGATTAGTAGCTTCCAGAAAAGGGAGCGATCGCATCGCTGAATCCTAACAGTAGGATGACTAAAATTCTCAACAATCACCAACGCAGGGGACGCTATTTTACGCCTCAAGAACCCGGCGCAAGGGGTTCCCAAGCTACGCCAGCCCGTTCTGGAGGTTGCGGCAAAGCCGCTCTGTTCTTGGGGCTGTCTTGCCCTTGCGCCTAGTCCTGTCTCCCCCAGAACGCTTTTGGTAGGCGTAGAGAAACCGCGTTGCGTTGGTTTCTAGCTATGCAGGCAGTTCCGTTTGAGTTCGTTCAGGGTTTGGCGGCTGAGTTTGGTGCGGTCGAGTGCTACTGGCGAGAGAGCGATCGCAGCTTCACCGGCTTTGTGGCTGAGGTGTGGTTCAGTTCCCTGCCGTCTGAGTTTTCCGTCAAGTGGTCGGCTGTGGTGGGCTACTCGGTGGTGGTGCGGTGTCCGTCTTCTGGACCTGCTGCCTTTGCGGTGTCGGTGCCCTGCACGGTGCCGGGTGCCCAGGTGTCTCTGGGGCCTGCTTCTCGCGGGTCGCGGGTGCGACGGTTGGTCTAGTTTCTGGGGGCTTCGGCCCCTTTTTTTCGCTGCTTACAGAAGTGATTCCGTATTCACAAATACTTGGCGAGGTAGCCCAAGTACATATAGTGCAGCTTGGTGTGATGGAGAACGTATTCATGAATCGAGCCTTGTTGGCTGCTCTTTCTGTCTCTGCGCTGTTTGTAACTGCTCAGCAAACCGCCGCCCAGGAAGAACCGCCTATTTCCCCTAATGGTGTCAGAACTCTAGTCCCTGAAGGCGGGATTATTCCTACGGCGACCTGGAGCCTTGGCACCCGAGCCGGAGATTATGTGTTTGTAGCTGGGATGCGAGGCATTGATCCAGAAACTAACTCCCTTGTCCCTGATCCTGAGGGGAGAGTCAGGCAGGCGTTTATGAATATGCAGCTGATTGCAGAGTCCGAGGGGGCAACGCTGCGGGATGCTGTGCGATTAGTGGTCTATGTGACCGATATGTACCGCTATCGCCCAATTGTGAACCAGATACAGGAAGAACTCTGGGGCGAGGGGCCATATCCACCCCGAACCATCATCGAGGTGGATCGCCTAAACCAGGATGACATCGTTGAGGTGGAAGGCACCTTCTACGCTCCAGTCGATGGGGAATAGAAAAGTGTAACGAGCCCTAAACCTCATAAGACCTCTGGAATTTCACCGGGGGTTTGTTGTTGGGAGAGGATGCGATCGCAACAACAAACCCCCAGAACACATCCTCACGGGAGAAGCACGGGCCGCGCTCCACGCCGCCCTTACCGGCTGCAGACTTTCTCGCGTGAGTTCCCACCCCGCACCTCGCTTAGGGAGGTAGGCGTCCTACCCCATCGCACCACATCAAAGGATGCTAATGGGTTGCCTGTTTCTTAATCAATCGGCTTGATATGTCAGGTCTTCTGGGCTGACCCCCTCATCCTCAAAAATATCTCTGCAGTGCCGGCTGTCTAATTTATCATTGCATCGTCTCCAGGCAGTTCTCAGACAATTAGCCCTCGAACCGCCGCTGTAAAACAGACAAGTCTGAATATTTCTTCTGATCCTTGCGTCCCACTGGGCTGGAGTTTGTGAATCCTCGTCATAAGCTGAAACCATTGCTCCAGACGCAATCAACATCACAGGAGTCGCTAGTAAGAGAATATATCTTTTTAGAGACATTAGATGAGCTCCACAACATTAAGAAAAATGGGGACAATAAAACCCCCTGTGGCATAGCTACCTGTTGCACTCTGCAAATTCCGCAAATTCAAAACACCGTTTTCACTTTGGGCTTAGCTTTTCCTGTCGCCAAGTCTGCTAGCAAAGCCGCGATCATCGGGAGGTGATTACTTATATCTGATACTCTCTAAGGCTTATCGCATAAGGGTTTGAGAATGGTCGCCAGAATTGGATACTGTTCAGCCGCTGCCTGTCCGTAACTGACAACTTGATTTAATCTGATTCTCCTGACCAGTCAAGCAAAGTAGGCCAGAATTAGTCCAGATTTGCTGATTACTTGTAGTGGCTCGCAAACAAGGCGATTTTGAGCTCAGATTAATTAAGTGCGAATAAGAGGACGCCTCCGCGTCGATAGTCCGGCAGGTTCTAGGAAGAGGCTGATCTGCTGAATTGAGAGCGCTGCGCTGAGAGGATACGTCAACGCCTCTATAGCAGCGCTCCCACGATTCAAGACGCGATCGCAAGTGCCCGCCCGCCTACGGCAGGCTATCAGCGAACCAGGGCCGGTTCCGCTTCGCTGCACCTGCCCGTCAACCCGTTAGAGTGGCCATTGAGAGATCGCGGCTCCCCCCCATCAGCTGATGGCTTCGCCTTTTGTTGCGTTGCCGCTGCGCGTGCCGCCCGCCGCCATGAAAGGCTACAGCAGCGCTCCGCTTGCGGCGGGTGGGGGCGTCGCTGCTCTCTCGCTACCAGGGCAGCAGGTTGCCCGCTGAACGCTACTATCTCGTCAGCCTTGATGGGGGTGTGGAACGCTTTGCCCAAGCTACCCGCAGCCATTGGGGCATTGAGAATAGGCTCCATTGGTGCCTGGATGTGGCCTTTCATGAGGACGACTCCCGCATTCGCTCCGGCTATGCCCCCCAAAACATGGCCGTCATTCGTCACTTGGCGCTCAACCTGCTCTCTCAAGAATCCTCGGCCAAGGTTGGCAAAAAGGCGAAACGCCTCAAAGCTGGCTGGGATAACACTTATCTCACCAAAGTCCTCGCCGCAGCAGGGTGAGTATGCGTTTGCCCTGATATCGGTTCTGCATCCATCCGGATACATTACAGAACCAGCATATGATCGAGAGGATAAGTCATAGATCTGTTGTAAATTACGTCGCCACCTCAGTTCAGGACGCTCAATCAATGTATTGAACGACCTCCTCAGTCTGGAAGCGCACCTTAGCCATATCAGCGTATTTATCGTCAGCGGCCCGATAGCCAGCGGCACATAGCGCCACTGCCGCATAACCCTGGTTAGGCAGTCCGAGAATCTCATTCACCTGGGCTGGCACAAATCCTTCTATGGGACAGGCATCGACCCCCAGCATCGCCGTACTGTAAAGGAAAAAGCCCAGAGCAATATACACCTGTCGGGCTGACCAGGCATTGGGATCCAGTGGAAACGGAGGCTCCTCCAGAAAGCCCTTAATCATGTTCTCCAGGCCTTGCAGATTTTCTTTAGCGGTCTGGCGAACGTCGGCCATGCGATCGAGATAAGGGTCAACATTGTCAGCATCTACATCCTGTTTGATGGCCAAGACGACGAGGTGAGAGGCATCCACCACCTGAGACTGTCCCCAAGCCGCCCCTTGGAGCTGCTGGCGAATTTCGGGGTTGCGAATCACGAAGAACTTCCAGGGCTGTAGTCCAAAAGACGAGGGTGCTAGCACCAGACTTTGCTCCAGGGCGTGCCAGATGGGGGCGGGAATTTTTCGAGCCGGGTCGAATTTTTTGGTGGCATAGCGCCAGTGCAACTGCTGCAAGACTTGATTTGCCTGCAAAGGGGCGGTGGCCGCTGGGGAAATTGATGTCATCGGTAAATTCCTTTTATGGGGAAAGGTGTACGTTTCGATTCACGATCGCTAAAAGTCGCCGGAGGAGAGCAATCAATGTTGCCGTTTCGGTTTCGCTCAGCTCTGCCAATAGCTGATTTTCGCGCTCAAATAGCACAGGCATGACCGCATCAACGCGCCGAATTCCCTGATCGGTCAACTGCACCATGACACTGCGACGGTCGTTGGGATCTCTCACACGAGTCACCAGACCCTCTTTTTCCAGGCGATCGATGCGGTTGGTCATCGCGCCCGAAGACAGCATGAGCAACCCATATAAATCCGTCGGCTTAAGCTGATACGGCGGTCCCTGCCGTCGCAAGGTCGCCAACATATCAAAGGCCCAGACATTGAGATCAAAGTCGGCGAGCACCGTTTCGCGATGCTTTTCCAGCAAGCGAGCGAGCCGCAAGATCCGCCCCACCACCGCCAGGGATGAGAGATCCAGGTCGGGGGCTTCTTGCTGCCACTGCGTCAAAATTTCGTCGATGCGGTCTTGAGTCATGGCTCGATTATATCTCGATATCGAGATTCTTGACATTCATCTTTACATCAAATAGCTTGATATCGAGATAAATTTGTCGGGCGCTCAATCGCTCGAAGGAGATCATGATGAAGGTGTTTTTAACGAGTGCGACGGGGTATATCGGCAGTGCGGTAGCGCGATCGCTCCAGGCAGCAGGCCATTCCGTGGTGGGGCTGGCGCGATCGGCGGCAGCGGCCCAACGCTTGCAGGAGTGTGGCATTCAACCCC
>PYEQ01000278.1 GCA_003017785.1 filamentous cyanobacterium CCP5
CTGGTGGACGGGGCCATGTTTCAAGGGCTGCTGACCACCGGGTTAGTCAACACCGGGGCGGGACTGGGGGCGGTTTTAATCGACGCCCAGCCGCTGGTGGTGGCTTTGCTGGCCCGGATTCTGTTTGGCAGTCTGATCGGGCTCTGGGGCTGGCTGGGGCTGGCGATCGGGATTGCCGGCATCAGCCTGTGTGGGCTGCCAGCCGCCTGGGTTTACGGTTTGTGGGAAAATGGTTTGCCCCTGGGAGAGTGGCTGAGCGCGATTCAGGGCTATGGCCTGGAAGAGCGGAGCTGGGAGCTAGCGGATTTGCTGCAGAGCGGTGAATTTCTCATGCTGCTGGCGGCCCTGTCGATGTCGATTGGCACCATTTTGATGGGCTACGTCAAGCGCCACGCTGACCCCATCGTGGCCACCGGCTGGCACATGATTCTGGGGGGGATTCCCCTGGCGCTACTGTCGGCCCTGTGGGAGCCCTACCCGATGGATAACCTGCTGGTAGGAGACTGGTTTGGCCTGGCGTACGCCACCGTGTTCGGCACCGCCTTAACCTACGGCATGTTCTTTTACCTGGCGGCCACCGGCAACATGACCAGCGTCAGCGCCCTGATTTTTTTGACGCCCGTATTTGCCCTGCTGTTTAGCAGTCTCTTTTTGGGAGAAATGCTGACAAACCTGCAATGGATGGGAGTTACTTTGACGCTGGTGAGTGTCTATTTAGTCAACCAGCGGCAGCAGATTAGCGCTGCCGTCACCGGCTTAAACGCCCGATTGTTTCCTAACCGCGTGGTTACCCCTGCGGTATCGGGGCCTGAATCTTCAGAAGTCGATATCTAAACCTCGTCCAAGTCCAGAAGGGGAGCTTTACCTGAGGGGAGATTACGTTCTCGATCTGGACTTGGTATGGTCACCGTCAATTTCAAAGGATAGAAAAGATGTTTCGTCAGATATTCCGTCACTTGCTAGCTGCCGGGGCGATCGCGTTTCTCATGCTGACGACCTTAATCGGGTCGCCCCTATCGGCTGTCGCAGCGGAAAACTACAGCCAAAATCAGCAGGAAAGCCAGTCCTATCCCGAGCAGGCGACCTACAAAGGTCAAGATTCCAGCGACTATAGCCGCGATCAACAGTCCAACCAGGCCAAAGCCCAGGATCAACAGTCCAACCAGGCCGATGGCCAGCAAAAGCAGTACGCCCAGCAGGAGCGGTCCTATTCAGAGCAGTAGCGCCATCAGCGCTAGGTCAAAGCCCTGTTGCTGATGAGATTTGAATTAGCCCCTTGTTCAGGGCCTTGGGAGCCTGCATCGACAACGGCGTGCGCCTCGGCTGGTTAATTAATCCTCAGCAGCGGCAGGTGGAAATTTCTCGACCGGGGTTTTCGGGAGAAATTCTCTCCGTCCCCCAGCAACTTTCCGGCGAAGCCGTCCTACCCGGCTTTGTCCTGGAGCTAGCTAGAATTTTCGATTGATTATCACTACCATCGAGCGGCTCCACTCCGCTAGCCCCCCTCACTCCTCACCCCCTCGCTTCCCCAGCTCTCCAGGGCTAGCGCTACAACCGCCTTTCCTGATACAACTATCCAGATCCCTTGCTCATCTAGAATGGGGGATGCTTTTTTGGAGTCCTCAAGGGCTAAGGCGGCCATATGTCGAAGTTGCGTGTGAATTTTCCCCTGTCTCGTCGTCGCTGGCGAATTGGTAAGTTCGTTGGGCTGTTT
The DNA here is from genome assembly GCA_003017785.1 of filamentous cyanobacterium CCP5. Lineage (GTDB taxonomy): Bacteria > Cyanobacteriota > Cyanobacteriia > Phormidesmidales > Phormidesmidaceae > CCP5. The sequence goes on from PYEQ01000278.1 coordinate 1,715, forward strand.
AGCCTGTGTCTGGCCCTGATCGTCGGCTGTGCGGGCAACCAGGACGATACGCCCGATCCCCAGGCGGAGGCTACCACCACCGGGGGCGATCGCATCTCCATGGGCACCACCCTGACGGTACGGACCCTCGACCCGGCGGACTCCTACGAGATTTTTCCTGGCATTTTGCTCTACAACCTGGGCGATCGCCTCTATACCTATGAGCCAGGGGGCACCGAGCTGATTCCCCAGCTAGCCACCGAAATGCCCACCGTCAGCGACGACGGCCTCACTTACACCATTCCCCTGCGGGATGACGTGGTGCTCCACGACGGCACCCCCTTTGATGCCGAGGTAATGGCCTTCTCCATTCAGCGGTTCATTGAGAACGGTGGACGCCCGGCCTTTTTACTCGGTGAAAAAATCGACACCGTGGAAGCCACTGGCGACTACGAACTCACCATCACCCTGCAGTCTCCCTTCGCCGCCTTTACCTCCCTACTCACCTTCTGGGGCGTGACTCCCGTTTCCCCCGAGAGCTACACCATCGAACCGGGCAGCTTCCAGCCCGATACCTTCATTGGGTCTGGCCCCTACAAGCTGGCCTCGATGACCAGCGACTCGGTGAAGCTGGATGTCAATCCCGACTACTGGGGGGACGCGCCTGGAAACGAGGGGGTGGATATTCAGATTTTCACCAGCCCAGCCAACCTCTACAACACCTTTAAGACCGGTGGTTTAGATGTGGCCTACCAGACCCTCGACCCCGATCAGATTGCCGACCTGGAAACTAACGCTGACTCCGGCGGCTGGCAGGTGATCGAAGCCGGAACGACGGTGATCAACTACATGTCTTTGAACCAGAAGATCAAGCCCCTGGACGATGTGCGGGTGCGGCAGGCGATCGCCGCCATGGTGGATCGGCCCTTGATCAGCGATCGGGTCTTCCAGGGCCAGGCGGATCCCCTCTACAGCCTGATTCCCACCAGCTTCGACATCTACGATCCGGTGTTCAAAACCGAGTACGGCGACGGCAACTACGATCTGGCCCGGGAGCTGCTGAGCGAAGCCGGTTTTTCAGAATCCAACCCCTTCACCTTTGAAGTCTGGTATCCCTCTTCCTCCACCACCCGCAGCATCGTCGCCAACACGATGAAGGAGGCGATCGAAACCAACCTACCGGGGCTGGTCACCGTAGACGTACAGACCGCCGAAAGCGCCACCCTCTGGGACAACGTGGATAAAGGCGTGTATCCTTCCGTGCTCTCCAACTGGTACCCCGACTACTACGACGCCGACACCTTCATCCAGCCCTTCTTGAGCTGCGATAAAGGCTCTGCCGCCGCCGGTTGCGAAGAAGGCGCCTCCCAGGCTAATGGCTCCTTCTACTACAGCGAGAACGCCAATAAATTAGTAGCCGACCAGCGATCGGAGCAGGACGCCGCAGCCCGCAAGGAAATCTTTGGTGAGCTGCAAGAAGTCCTAGTCGAAGATGTGCCCTACGTGCCCCTGTGGCAAAACAAAGACTACGTATTCGCCCAGGATGGCGTCGAAGGCGTAGAGATTCAGCCGACCCAGCAGTTTTTGCTATGGCAGATTTCTAAGTAATGTCCTCCCGCACCTCCGCTCTCCGCTACTACGTCCTGACTCGGCTGCTGCTGGCTCCGCTGATGATCTGGACGATCACGACGGTGGTGTTTTTGCTGCTGCGGGCGACTCCGGGGGATCCGGTGGACGCGCTGCTGGGGGCGCGGGCTCCAGAATCCGCCAAGGATGTCCTGCGGGAACAGCTGGGCTTAGATGCGCCCCTGTGGCTGCAATATCTGCGCTACCTGGGCAATCTGCTCCAGTTTGACCTGGGTACTTCCATCGCCAGCCAGGGGCAGACAGTGTGGCAGATTATCCAGGCCCATTTCCCGGCCACGGTGGAGCTGACCCTGTGCGGCATGATTGTCGCCACCGTCGTCGGGGTAAGCGTGGGGGCGATCGCCGCTTCCCGGCCCAACACCGCCATTGATGCAGGCGGGCGGCTGTTTGGCATCATCACCTACGCCATTCCTATGTACTGGTTTGGGATGATCTTGCAGCTGATTTTCGCAGTGCAGCTCCAGTGGTTCCCGATCGGTACTCGCTACCCGCTGACGGGTTCGCCCCCGACCGGGCCGACGGGGCTGTATCTGCTCGATAGTCTGCTGCACCTCAGCCCGGCCCAGTTTGGCACCACGATTTACTATCTGGCCCTGCCCAGCCTTACCCTGGGGATTTTGATCAGCGGCGTGTTTGAGCGGATGGTGCGGGTGAATTTGAAGCAGACCTTGCAAGCAGACTATGTGGAGGCGGCGCGGGCGCGGGGAATTCCCGAAACCCGGATTTTGCTGGTGCATGCCCTGCGAAACGCCCTGATTCCGGTGGTAACGATTCTGGGGCTGACCTTTGCCACCATGCTGGGGGGCGCAGTGCTAACGGAAGTGACCTTTTCCTGGCCGGGGCTGGCCAACCGGCTGTACGAGGCGATCGCCCAGCGGGACTACCCGGTGGTGCAGGGGCTAATGGTGTTTTTCGGGATGATTGTGGCGGTGATTAGTATTGCGATCGATATTCTCAACGCCTACATTGATCCACGCATTCGTTACTGACCACTACTCAGCGCCTAAATGCCCGAAATTTCTAATCCATATTCAATAAGTATTTACGCTTATTCCTTAAGGTGGATGGGTGGGGACATACTGACTGGGCTAGGGCTTTCCTTGCAATCTTTCGCAACGATAATGAGAGCATTGCTTGGAAAAATCCTCCGCTGATATTTTAGGAATGCTGCCGAAGCAGCTATGGAGCTGCGCTGAATAAATCCTTAAAGCTCCTGTCTCACAACCATCCTGGAGTTTGTCAATGCATTTCCTAGAGAAGATTGGCTAATTTCAATCTCAAGAAGTTAAACCCCTGCCATTCATGGCTTTTCGCTAGTTTTAGAGAGCTAAATAGCTTCGGTAACACCTCGTAACCTGATAACCTAATTGTGTAAAGTTATTCAAACAACTTTATTCATAATTGGCGCTGAGTCGATTTCTAGTCCAAGGGCGCTGAATCTTAATCTATTCCGAGGAGTTGAGTTAAGTGGTTGAGCCTGAAGCCGAATTGAACTGGCAGCAACGTCTTGCCAACTGGGGTTATACCCTGCTGCAAATTATCGATTTGCGTTTGGCGATCGCCCTGGCCGTTGCAGCCTTTCTCCTAGCCGTTGGGGTTGATTCCTCCGGTAACCTTGCCTCCGCTTCTGCCCTAGATGCCGCCGTACAGCAGCAGGCGTTTGAAATGAGCGCTCCCCGCCTCAAGGTCGAACCCGAGAGCCCAGCCCAGCAGACAGAACGTTTAGAAGTGGCTAATCGTCTGCGCCACAGCGAAATGGTCCACGCTTCCATGACCAGCAGCCACCTGACCCGCGCCCATTTATTCAGTGATTTCTCGGCGCTGCGCTGAGTAGACAGGTTTCTGCCAGTAAGCTCTGACAATTGAATTCTGAGATGTCGGCATCGACGGCCTAAAATGTTTAGTTGGCCTCTCGATGCCGTCTTGGCTGTTTCAGTTTTGGCTGTTTCAACTGATTAAACCTGAGAAGTCTTTGCTGCCCGCTGATCTCACTACCTTACAACGCTTATGTCCGCGCCCATTCGCATCCTCATGTGTTCGCCCCACCACTACGAGGTGGACTACGTCATTAACCCCTGGATGGAGGGAAATATCCACCGATCTTCCCGAGACGCTGCCGAAGTGCAGTGGCAGGGGCTCTACCAGTTGATCAGCGAACATGCTGGGGTTGAGCTAGTGAAGCCCCAGCCCGGCTGGCCCGATATGGTGTTCACCGCCAATGCCGGTCTGATTTTGGGCGATCGGGTGGTGCTCAGCCGCTTCTACCACCCTGAGCGCCAGGGGGAAGAGCCCTACTTTAAAGAGTGGTTCGAGGGCGAAGGGTTTACTGTCTATGAGCTGCCCAAGGATCTGCCCTTTGAAGGGGCTGGCGATGCGCTATTAGACCGCGAAGGCCGCTGGCTGTGGGCGGGCTACGGCTTCCGTACGGAGCTAGACTCTCACCCGCTGGTGGCGGAATGGCTGGACATCGAGGTACTGTCCCTGCGGCTGATGGATGAGCGCTTCTACCACCTCGACACCTGCTTCTGCCCCCTCACCGACGGCTACCTGCTCTACTATCCCCCCGCCTTTGACGCTTACTCCAACCGGCTGATCGAAATGCGGGTGCCCGCCGAAAAGCGAATCGCGATCGCTGAGGCTGACGCGGTCAACTTTGCCTGCAACGCGGTCAACCTGGATCGCATCGTGATCATGAACAAGGCTAGCGATAGCCTCAAGCAGCGATTGGCGAATATTGGCTTCCAGGTGCTCGAAACTCCGCTGACGGAGTTTTTGAAGGCGGGTGGGGCTGCCAAGTGCCTGACCCTGCGCATCGACGAACCCGTGCTGCCCGATGTCCATAAAGAGGTGGCGGTCGAAAGCCGCACCCTGGAAATGGAAGGCCACCTGCTAGACTCCGGTTTAATTAACCGGGCGCTAGATTTGATCGTTGAAGGGGGCGGCAGCTTCCAGGTGCTGGACTTTAGCCTGGGCACCCAGCGCCAGAGCACCTCCAAAGCCAAAATTCGCGTTTCCGCTCCCGATCGCCGGGTGATGGAAGAAATCATGTCTCAGCTGATCGACCTGGGGGCGGTCAGCCTGGCGG
>PYEQ01000279.1 GCA_003017785.1 filamentous cyanobacterium CCP5
AGATGTGTATAAGAGACAGGGCCTGCACGTCCAGGGGCGCTGTCTGGAGGGCACGAATGGCGGCGGCGGTAGCCTTGGCCCCAGCAATCGTGGTGACGGTGGGCACCTTGTAGGAGAGGGCGGTGCGGCGAATCAGGCGATCGTCCACCTGGGCCATACTGCCCAGGGGAGTGTTGATCACCAGCTGAATCTGGCCGTTTTTAATCCAGTCGTCCACGTTAGGACGCCCTTCGTGCACCTTAAAGACCAGGTCCACCTCTAGGCCATGGTCCTGCAACACCGCGCGGGTACCGGCGGTAGCGGCCACCCGAAAGCCCAGGGAAACCAGGTCTTTGATCACCGGCACCACGGTTTGCTTGTCGCGATCGTTCATGGAGACGAACACGGTGCCCTCTAAGGGGATTTTTTGGTTGGCGGCTAGTTCGGCCTTGGCGAACGCCTTACCAAAGTCCACGTCGATGCCCATTACCTCCCCGGTGGATCGCATCTCCGGCCCCAGGATGGTGTCGGTACCGGCGAATTTTTCAAAGGGCAGCACCGCCTCTTTGACGGCGATGTGCTGGGGAATCAGTTCTTTGGTGACGCCGAGTTCTGCCAGGGTCTGCCCCGCCATCACCCGCACCGCCAACTTCGCCAGGGGCCGGTTAATCGCCTTGGAGACAAAGGGCACCGTGCGGGAAGCGCGGGGGTTGGCCTCCAGAATGTACACCTGGCCGTCCTTGACGGCAAACTGAATGTTCATTAAGCCCACCACGTTCAGCCGCTTGGCCAGCTTCACCGTCCAGTCGCGGATCACCGCCAGGGGCTCGTCTTCGAGAGTGATAGTAGGAATCGAACAGGCAGAGTCGCCGGAGTGAATGCCCGCCTGTTCGATGTGCTCCATGATGCCGCCGATCACCACTGCGCCAGTTTTGTCGGCGATCGCATCCACATCCACCTCGTAGGCGTCTTCCAGGAATTTATCGATCAGGATGGGGTGGTCCGGCTCCACCTGAACGGCGTAGGTCATGTATCGTTCCAGGTCGGTGTCGGAGTAGACGATTTCCATCGCCCGTCCGCCTAGCACATAGCTGGGCCGCACCACCACCGGATAGCTGATTTTCTGAGCCACCTTCAGGGCTTCGTCGTAGCTACGGGCCAGGCCGTTGGGGGGCTGTTTGATGCCGAGGTCGTCGAGAATCGCCTCGAACCGCTCCCGGTCTTCGGCGGTGTCGATGGAGTCGGGGGACGTCCCCCAGATAAAGGTTTGAGGCACCGGAGATGCTTCTGTGGTTTCGACGCCGACGCTGTTGAGATACTCCTGCAACGGCACCGCCAGCTTCAGCGGGGTCTGGCCGCCAAACTGGATGATGATCCCCTCCGGGTGTTCCGCCTCGATAATATTGAGTACGTCTTCTTTGGTCAGGGGCTCAAAATAGAGGCGATCGCTGGTGTCGTAGTCCGTGGACACTGTCTCCGGGTTGGAGTTGACCATGATCGTTTCATAGTCATCCTCCCGCAGGGCGTAGGAGGCGTGGCAGCAGCAGTAGTCAAACTCGATGCCCTGGCCGATGCGGTTGGGGCCACCGCCCAAAATCATCACCTTGCGGCGGCTAGAGGGGATCACCTCGCTCTCTTCTTCGTAGGTGGAGTAGTAGTAGGGGGTGAGCGCTTCGAATTCGGCGGCGCAGGTGTCCACGGTCTTGTAAACCGGAATCACCCCCAGGGACTTGCGGTATTCCCGCACCTCGTCTTCGTGGGTCTTGGTGGCGTAGGCAATCTGGCGATCGCTAAAGCCCCGCCGCTTAATTTCCTTCATCTGCACCGCGTCGATTTCCTTCAGGGTGGTGCGCTTTAAGAACTTCTCGGTTTCCAGCAGATCCGCCAGGTGCCGCAAAAACCAGGGGTCGATGAAGGTCAGCTCATAGATTTCCTCGAGGCTCATCCCCAGCTGCATAGCATGGCGCACGGCGAAGATCCGCTCCGGGTTGGGGGTACGGAGTTGGGCCCGCACGTGGGAGAGGGAAGGCAGCTTTTCGTTGCGATCGCAACCCCAGCCGGAACGGCCTGTCTCTAGCGATCGCAGGGCTTTTTGCAATGACTCCTGGAAGGTGCGACCGATGGCCATCGCCTCCCCCACGGACTTCATCTGGGTGGTCAGCACCGGCTCCGCTCCGGGAAACTTCTCAAAGGCAAACCGGGGCACCTTGGTCACCACGTAATCAATGGTGGGTTCGAAGCTGGCCGGGGTTTTCTTGGTAATGTCGTTGGGAATCTCATCTAGGGTGTAGCCCACCGCCAGCTTGGCGGCAAACTTGGCGATCGGAAAGCCGGTGGCTTTAGAGGCCAGGGCTGAACTGCGAGAAACGCGGGGATTCATCTCGATCACCACCACGTCCCCGTCATCGGGATTCACGGCGAACTGAATGTTAGATCCCCCCGTCTCCACGCCGATTTCGCGAATGATCTTAATCGAGGCGTCCCGCAGCCGCTGGTATTCCTTGTCGGTGAGGGTTTGGGCCGGAGCGACGGTGATCGAGTCGCCCGTATGAATCCCCATCGGATCCAGGTTCTCAATCGAGCAGATAATCACCACGTTGTCCGCCAGATCCCGCATCACCTCCAGCTCGTATTCCTTCCAGCCCAGCAGGGACTGCTCGATCAGAATCTGGGATACCGGGCTGGCGTCGAGGCCAGAGCGGGCGATTTCTTCAAATTCTTCCTGGTTGTAGGCGATGCCACCGCCGCTGCCCCCCATGGTGTAAGCGGGACGAATGATGATTGGGAAGGTGCCGATGGTGTGCTTGGCGATGTCGCGAGCTTCCTCCAGGTTCTCCGCCAGCCCCGACGGGCAGACCCCCACCCCGATGCGGGCCATCGCCTCTTTAAATAGCTTGCGATCTTCGGCCATTTCGATCGCCGCCAGATCCGCCCCGATCAGATCCACGCCGTACTTCTCCAGCACCCCGGTTTTGGCCAGCGTCACCGCCAGGTTCAGGGCCGTCTGACCGCCCATGGTAGGCAGCAGGGCATCGGGACGCTCCTTGGCAATCACCCGCTCCAAAATTTCCGGCGTCAGCGGCTCGATGTAGGTGCGATCGGCGGTTTCCGGGTCGGTCATGATCGTGGCCGGGTTTGAGTTCACCAGAATCACCTGGTAGCCTTCTTCCCGCAGGGCCTTGCAGGCCTGGGTGCCGGAGTAGTCGAACTCGCAGGCCTGCCCAATGACAATAGGGCCAGAACCAATCAGCAGAATTTTGTGGAGGTCGTCGCGACGGGGCATAGGATTTCGCCAGCGTACTGAAAAATCCCAATCATTTTAGAGGCTTTCCTGCCAGAGTAAAGTATCCGCCAAGAACCTCGGCCCTTCCCATTCTCCACAGAGACCATTAGCCAAAGCCTTGGCCCGTTAGCATAGGCAAAGCAGTCTTTTCATAGTACATTTGTTCGAGTAGCTAAAACGGTATGGTTTAACGGCAATGAGGGAGAGACGATTTGCGGCTGGATCTGTGAATCGCTGGGGGCTGGCGCTTCGATGGATCGTGGTTTTGGGGGTTTGGGTTTGGGGCATGGCCGAGTTCAGCCGCAACCTAGAAGAGGTAAGAGCAGAACCGGAAGTGGCCAACGTGATTGAACAGCAGCCAGATCCCTGGGCTGGTGCTTCCTTTCCCCTTGAGAATTTCTCCCGCTACACATCCCCCTTCGGCTACCGGCAGCACCCCTACGGCGGCAGACGCTTTCACTACGGCCTCGATCTGGCGGCGCCGATGGGTAGCTACATCCGCAGCTGGTGGGACGGTACTGCGCTGAGAGTCGCCGAAGACAACGCCTGCGGCACCCACATTATCGTCAAATCCGATCGCTGGACCCATGTCTACTGCCACATGCAGGGCCACGTGGTGATTGAGAAGGATGGCGATCGCGTCCTCGTCGACGAGGGGGGACAGATTCACATCGTCCAGGGGCAAAACATCAAGGCGGGCACCCCCATCGGGCGGGTCGGCATGACCGGCAGCACTACCGGCCCCCACCTCCACTGGGGCCTTAAGTACGAGGGCACCTGGGTGGACCCGGCCCTGGTATTAAAGGCTATGTATGCCCGCCAGACCGCCAAAAAATAGATTGCCGCACTCCGGGCTGTCAGTGTAGTATTGAAGACTGTGTCGAAATTATGTTGAACCATGCCAAAGCTCAAAACCCGTCGCGCCGCAGCTAAGCGTTTCCGTCGGAGCGGCAGCGGCAAGCTAATGCGCCGTAAAGCTTTCAAAAACCACCTGCTGCAGCACAAGAGCAGCGATCGCAAGAGCCGCCTCTCCAAGATTGCCGTGGTGGATGAAACCAACGAGAAAAATGTGGAGCTGATGCTGCCCTACAACTAGGATTTTGACTCCCACTGAGCTCTGTCGTTTACTGCCACCGAAGGATTTAAATCATGGCACGTGTCAAGCGCGGGAACGTCGCCCGCAACCGCCGTAAAAAAGTTCTCAAGCTCGCCAAAGGCTTTAGAGGTTCCCACTCGAAGCTGTTCCGCACTGCTAACCAGCAGGTGATGAAGGCGCTGCGCTACGCCTACCGAGATCGCCGCAACCGCAAACGTGACTTCCGCCGCCTGTGGATCACCCGCATCAACGCAGCGGCTCGCCTCCACGACATCAGCTATAGCCAGCTGACCGGACAGCTTAAAAAGGCCAACATCGAAATCAACCGCAAAATGCTGGCTCAAATGGCCGTCCTCGATCCGGACGGGTTCAGCCAGGTAGTTGCCGTCGCCAAGAAGGCTTAAGCGATCGCCCGTGGCTGTCGATAGGGCGAATTCTCGACACAGAATGGGACCTCTGGCCAGTCTAGGGATTGGCCTCTGGTTCGCAACCTTGCTGGGGGGGCCGCTAACGGCTGCTTCCCCAGTTTTTGCTGCTGAGCTAGCGGAAATTCAGGCCCGGGGCTACCTGATCGTAGCGGTTAAAGATAACTGGCGACCATTGGGGTTTCGCAATCAAGCCGGGGAACTGGTGGGGCTTGAGATTGATATTGCCCGCCGGCTGGCGGAAGTGATTTTCGACGATCCCAATGCGCTTGAGCTGGTGCCGGTTGCCAACTCGGAGCGACTCACAGCCGTTCTCACCGATGAAGTGGACATAGCCGTAGCCGGGGTAACCCTCACCCCTGATCGAATGCGGGTTGTCCACTTTAGCGTCCCCTACTACCTGGATGGGATTGGTTTAATCAGTCGCGATCGCCGCCTGACTGGCCTCAACGATTTAGACCAGTTAGACCAGGGGGCGATCGCGGTGCTGAATGACTCCGCTGCTGTCAGCCGCTTAAACTTTCTCCTCCCCCAAGCTCCCCTGATTGGAGTTGACTCCTACCAGGAAGCCAAAGCCCTCCTAGACCAAGGAACAGCCCGAGCCTTCGCCGGAGACCTCACAGTCCTAGCTGGATGGGAGCAGGAGTATCCAGAGTATCGTCTGCTGCCTAGCCTGCTGTCATCGGCTCCCTTGGTGGTTACGATGCCCAAAGGGCTGCAGTATCGCCCCCTCCAAGACCTGGTGGACGACAGTCTCAACCAGTGGCATGAATCTGGCTGGTTAGAAGATCGGGCTACCTACTGGGGGCTGCCATAGCTCGGGGGAGTCCCTAATCGTGGCAAGATGTAGCTGACAACGCGCCAGCAACGACGCCTGTTTTGTAGTTCCTTTGTAATTGGTTTACTAGGTCAACAATGGAGAACAGCAACCTGCTTCTCATTTATCTGAGTGCTCTGATCCTGCTGCTGGGAATTGCCGCATTTTTTGTTTTGCGCCAGGTCTTTCGCACTCGCCGCATTGAGAGCACCCTCAGCCGCCTCCAGACCAAACTTACCAAAGAAAAAGGCACCGCCCAGGAATATTACGAGCTGGCCAGCTTACTGCTAGATAAAAAGCTCTACACCCAGTCTGCGCTCTATCTTCAACAAGCTCTCAAGCAGCTTGAGGACGACGAAGAAGAGAACTCCGCCCTCGTGTACAACGCCCTTGGCTATGCCTACTTCGCTCAGGAACAGTACGACCTGGCCATTCGCAACTACAAAGAAGCTTTGAAAATTTATCCTGGCTACGCCACCGCCATGAACAACCTGGCTCACAGCTACGAGCGCAAGCAGCTCACCTCCCAGGCGCTCGAGATGTACGAAACGGCCCTGTCCCTGGAGCCCAAAAACACTACCTCCCGCCGTCGGGCCGACTCGCTCAAGAAGCGTTTGGCCCCATCGACCGGAAAGTAGCGCTAGCTTTGATGAGCTTTTGTTGGACGCCCTACCGCAGGCCGTAGGGAGCACCAGTTTTTTGCTACGGGCTACGAATCCCTGACCTAAAAGGGCCGCTCATAGGGTATACAGAGAGTAAT
>PYEQ01000280.1 GCA_003017785.1 filamentous cyanobacterium CCP5
CCTTTGATCGGATGGTTGATCGGCTCCAGGCTTCCTTTAGCCAGATGCAGCAGCTCAATCAGGATCTCACCGAGAGCGAGAGCCGTTTGCGACAGCTGTTAGAAGCCCTGCCCGTGGGCACCGCTGTCCACGACGCCACGGGCACGCTGATCTACCTCAACCGGGTGGGCCGAAAAATTTTGGATGTGGATCAAACCTCCGAAACTCCTGCCGATCAGCTATCGACCACCTTTCAAAGCTATAAGGCCGAGACCCAGGAGCCCTATCCGCGCTCAGAGATTCCGGCCATTAGAGCCCTGGCTGGGGAGAGCGTCTATGCCGAGAACATGGAGCTGCGGCGAGAAAATCAGGTGGTGCCCATCGAGATCTGGGCTTCCCCGATCTACGACGACCGGGGGCAGGTGACCTATGCGATCGCGGCGTTTCAGGATATCAGCGATCGCAAGCGCACCGAAGAACAGCTGGTCTATAACGCCCTCCACGACTCACTCACCGATTTACCCAACCGGGCCCTGCTGGTTCAGCGGTTAAACCTGGCGATTAGTCGGGCCCAGCGATCGCCAGCCTTTCAGTTTGCCGTTTTATTTTTAGATCTCGATCGCTTTAAGGTGTTCAATGACAGCCTGGGCCACCTCCTGGGGGACCAAATCCTGATTGCTACTGCCCGCAAGCTGCAGCAGGTGATCGAGCCCACGGACTTGGCAGCTCGCCTGGGGGGGGACGAGTTTATGCTGCTGCTTGAAGCGATTGAGGATAGTCAGGTGGCCATAGACACCGCCGCCGCCATCCTGGCAGAACTGGCCAGCCCCATCACCGTGGAAGAACGTGAACTGGTGATTTCCACCAGCATTGGCGTGGTGATTGGCTCAGCCGCCTACCACGATGCCTCTGACCTGATTCGGGATGCGGACATTGCCCTTTACCGGGCCAAAGCCAAGGGCAAAAACCGCTATGAGGTGTTCGATGCAGAGATGTACACCCAGGCCCTCAAGCGGATGCAGCTGGAAAATGACCTGCGCCAGGCGATCGCCCGCCAGGAACTCGAAGTCTACTACCAGCCAATTTTTTCTGTGGAAGGCAGCGCTTTAACCAGCTTTGAGGCCCTGGTGCGCTGGCCCCATCCTACCCAGGGCATGATTTCCCCGGTCGATTTCATCGAAGTGGCCGAAGAAACTGGCCTGATCGCCGCGATCGATGGCTGGGTGATCCAGCGGGCCTGTCAGCAGATGGCCGACTGGCACCGTCAGTTTCCCCACCAGCGTCACCTCAAAGTGTGTGTGAACGTGTCCAGCCGCGAAATTCAGGAAAACCACCTGGTGAATACGGTGATAGCTGCTTTGAATCAAACCGGTCTACCCCCCGACTGCCTCACCCTAGAAATCACCGAGAATATTCTGATTGAAAATATCGAATATACGACGGCCCTGCTCCATACCCTGAGGAATCAGGGCATACGCATTAGCATCGACGATTTTGGCACGGGGTACTCGTCCCTGAGCTATCTGTACAACCTGCCAGCCGATAGCCTCAAAATCGATAAGTCGTTTGTGAGCCGCATGGACAGGGGAAATAAAAATTTCAAGATCGTTGAGGCGGTGATTGCCCTCAGCAATCAGCTCCAGATTGACGCGATCGCCGAAGGCATCGAAACCCAGGAGCAGCTAGATTTACTGCGGGCCATGGGCTGTGAGCTCGGGCAGGGCTATCTGATTTCCAGGCCCCTGCCCCCAGCGGCGGCGGCCCAACTGTTGAGCCGCGAACTCACCTAGGCTGCTTCCATGCCGAAGTCTTCCCGCAGCTGCTCTTCTTGCTCATTGCTAAGGTTGGTTTGCAACAGCTCGATATGCTCCAGTTCTCCCTTAAAGGCATCTCGCACCTTGTCTGTGGTCACCTGACCGGTCAGCAAAAACAGGGCTGAGGTGCCTTCGGTCACCTGGTCGCGCATGTCCTTAATAAAGTCGTCGTCGATGCCGTAATCGCGGAAATATCCTCCCAAAGCTCCCGTCGCCGCCCCGATCGCGGCTCCCAGAAAGGGCATGAAGAAAATCAATCCAAACAGCAGTCCCCAGAAGGCCCCGCCGAGGGCACCACTGCCCACCAAATTAAAGGCTTGCTGGGTCTTGGGCTTCTTGCGTCCCTCGGGCCAGCTGACCACGGCGGCATCAAAAATTTTCACAAGCTCCTGCTTTTGCAGCTCCGTCAGTTTAGATACGGCATGCTCAGCCCCATCGGCTGAGTCAAATTTCCATACGGTTAAGGTTGCCATTCAGAAAATTCCCTGTTGTGATGCATCGGATGGGCGACCTTGGGAGCATCCCAGCGATCGGCCCAACCCCCTATACCTTGCCGCCAAAGTCGGATTCAGACATCTCCCAGGCGACCTAGGGCTTCCGATTAGGCATGGATGGAGCTTGATGGTTATATCCCTTCCCCTGGCTGTTCTCTGAGTCAGATCCCAGCTTGACTAAAAGGGGCAGCGATCCCGCCAGTCAGCTTCAGCCTCTGAGGGGGGATCGCACTACCATTGGATCAAGGGGCAAGTGTTGAGAGCGGCACGAATGAGGTGAATCCGATGGTTCAAAGCTCTATTCGATATGTGACCCAAGAAGAATTTGAACAGCTGTGTTCAGAGCATTCGGGACGGATGTGGGAGCGAACTGCCCAGGGAGAACTGGTAGAAATGGCACCGGTGGGAGGAGAAGGCAGCAACCAGGAAGCCGATCTGATCGGAGACTTGATTATTTGGAACCGGTGCACCCAGATGGGAAAGGTATTCAGCTCCCAAGGGGCGTTTAAGCTGCCCTTCGGCTCCACCCGAGCTGCCGATGTTGCCTGGGTACGCAATGAACGCTGGGAAGCCCTAACCCCTGAACAGCGGATGGGCTTTCCGCCCATTTGCCCGGATTTTGTGATTGAACTGAGGTCGCAGTCTATGGCCAACGGCATGGTTAGGCCGCAATCCCTCTCAGAGCTGCGAACAAAGATGACTGAATATTTGGCCAGTGGCTTGCGACTGGGCTGGCTGATTAATCCCTACGATCGGCAGGTGGAAATTTACCGGGCTGGGCAGGCGGTGCAGGTGGTTGCAATGCCAGCTGTTTTGTCAGGGGAGACCGTGCTTCCAGGCTTTGAGCTTTCCGTTTAAGGGCTGTAGCCCGGTCATCAAGATCGGGCCTGCCCTGCGGCAAACTAACCCGGTGGCCCATGGGTCAACGGGAGAACCGCAGCAGCCAGCGAAACAGGGGGAGAGCCGGCTGTTCTTCGAGCTCTTCGATATAAAACTTAAACGGCACCAGCAGCTGAATCGGCTGTCGCTGGGGAGCCGCCATCGGATAAATACTCACCAGCAGCATTAGGGAATAGCTGGGAGGCTGCAGAAATGGCATCATGATTACCCGCTCCAGGTTAATCAGCGGTGTCACCGGCTGGAGTGCCTGGGTTTCAGGGTTGCGACCAAAGGCATCTTCGCTGGTGACCATGGCACTTACCCGCTGGCTGGGGTTAACCACCGTGTGGACCTGGGGCTGGCCCAGGGTGGTCATCAGACCAGGAATGTGCCGAACCACCCGCCGAGCCTGGTCGCTCAGCAGAGTCAGAGAGCTGTTATCCCAGTCGATCGCCACCTGGGTGTAGGGCATTTGGTTGACAATCTCGACGCTCAGGGCAGAAATCGGATTAATCGTCTGCATGCCCTGGGGCATGACCTGGAGCTTAATCGCTCCCAGGGGGCGTTCGGCCTCATCACTCAGATCGAGAAAGTTGAGCACCAGACCAGAGGGGCCTCCCCCCTCCGGCACCGAGACGTCAATGTCGTCTCGCTCCTGCTGGTCTAGCTGCTGCTCGACACTGTCTTTGAGAAGCTGGGAATCTAGCCAAATTTTGACCTTCGGATCGATCGCATCCTCTACGTCCTTGGCCATTTGGTAGAGCACGTAGAAGAGACAGATAAAGTAAACGGTCAAAATCAGGAGATCGGGCCGCATGGTTGTCCGGCAGTGTTGGCGGTTAAGGGGATTCGGCGGTGGGCAGGGACGATGGCGATCGGGACATCTGCCGACGGTAGACCCGCAGGTCTTGGGCCACGGAACCCGAGAGCAGCCGTCCCCCAACCTTGGGGCAGGCCATGGCGAATATCATCATATCGCTGAACCTCAGAACCGAGCGCAAGTTGGTAGCAACGATGACTGGGGCACTACCTGGCATGCAAGTGCCTACCTTGGCAGCCACGATGGCGAGTTTTGCTCCCGCGATCGCGCCATGGTGTTTGAAGACCCCAACGGCCTGCGGATTCTCTACGACGCAGGCAGAACCGTGGCGGGGTCAGAGGACCCCCGCCTGGGGGATATCGATGTCGTGCTGGTCAGCCATGTTCACGGCGATCATCTGGGCGACAGTCGGATCGAATCCGTCAATCAGGGCACCTGCGCTTCCCCTGAAACCAACATCAGCACCACTCCCAACTCCAACAGCGTCGAAATCGCCGTGGCCAAAGGGGCCAGCATCGTCGTTGGCAGCGAGATGGCCAGCTTTCTCGCCAACAAAGTCGAGGGCCTCGGCGGCGATCCCAGCTCCGTGCAGCTGGTGCGATTCGGCGCCTCCCGCATGATTAACGGCGTCAGCATGACGACTGTGCCTGCCGTTCACTCCAATGGCCTCAGCGGCGACTTCATCGAAGGGGAACTGGGGGAGAGTCTTAGCGCCGCTGGATTAGGAGCCTATGTCGGACCACCGACTGGCTATGTAATCACCTTCTCCAACGGCTTGGTAGCCTATCTGTCTGGGGATACCGGCGTCACTGCCGAGCAAAAGACGGTCGTCGCTGACCAGTACGGAGCCGAACTGGTGGTAATGAATATTGGTGACACCTTCACCACCGGCCCCACGGAAGCCGCCTACGTGATCAACGAGCTGATTGGCCCCAGCGCCGTGATTGCCTCCCATGCCAATGAAGCCGCCACCGACGGCGGTGAAGTTCTGCCAGATACCAAAACCGCCGCCTTTGTCGAGGCCGCTGCCCCGCCGGTCTATGTTCCCCTTAGCGGCAGGACCCTGGCCTTTGACGCCGACGGTGGCTGTGCGGCAGGCTGCTCAGCAGACTAATGGCTAATTGCCAGGGGAGAACTAAAGCAGCTGCTGGGAGAGCAGGATCATCTTGGGGTGGAACCACCAGAACCCGGCTACAAACAGGGCAATGCCTAGGTAGGCGGGTTTCACAAATTCTTGCCACTTGAGGGACTGCTTCCCCCGCACCACGGCGGCAAAGGGAATCACCGAGGTGCGGGCCTTGACGGCTTCAAAGGCTTCGCCATGGCGGGCCTGCCAGCGGCGATCGCCATGCCACACCGCAAACAGGTGATGGAGAACCAGGCCCGTTGAAGTCAACACCATAAAACTGGTGCCCAGCCAGAGGGTATGGGCCACACACCAGATTACCTGGCCCACCATTTGGGGATGGCGGGTGATTCGAATAATCCCGGTTTCGTAGAGATGCACCTGGGGTTTTTCCACGGCGGCGATCTCCAGCAGATTGAAGGTGGCCGGATAGAGAAACACAAAGGAAATTGCTGACAGCCCCCAGACCGCCGTCGGCATCCCCGGCACTCCCTGTAGGTTCCAGAGCTGGAGACCGTCGTAGCGATGGCGGATGAAGTAGACAATCAACGTTACCGCAAACGGAATGCTGACCAGGGCGAAGATCACCCGGTAGGCCCGGGCCCCAATCTGCTTTTCGGCTTGGGGCCGCAGGGCAGCGAGGCCGCTGTGGGCGATTGCAAACCCGATCAGCAATCCCGCCATGGCAAAGTGACTTCCGGTTAACCAGCTAGGCATGAAGTTTCTAAATCTCAGGACGTAACCAATTCTACGATCGCGGCTGCAGCACCAGCGTTCCCTGGGGCTCTGGGGGAGCCGTCACCAGCTCACTAGTCACCAGCATCTGCACCGGAGTGCTGGCACAGCCCGGATCCGGTAACGGCCACTGGCTAATATCCGTCCCATCCTCCGGATTAAACTGGCCGCAAAAAATCGGCTCAGCATCCGCCAAGGCCCACAGCCGATAAACCTGATCCTCGGGCAGCTGGGGCAGGTCGTAGGTGGCGATCGTTGCCGAGGCTGCGGCGGGGTCAATCACCAGCCGTCCGCTGGCCTCCGGTTCATCTTCAGTGCCGGTCAGGGTGTAGAGCTGATTTTGGGGCTGGCTAAAGCTGGCCACCACCGCCTCGGCCTGGAGTTTGTCCTGGCGCAGCTGCTGATTTTCGACCCCCAGGACCACTAGGGCGATCGCCGTGGCGGCCCAGCCGGTGGATAGCACCCAAAGCGCAGGCCGATGACGGCGTCTGGGAGTCGACCTGGTTGTCGCAGTCGATGGGGATGCGATCGCCGCCTGGATCCGTTCTGCCAGAT
>PYEQ01000281.1 GCA_003017785.1 filamentous cyanobacterium CCP5
CCAATCAATCTCGACTCCGTCGCCTCGCACCTTTAGTAGAAAAAGGTGCCCTGGCTGAGGAATACATATTTGGTGTAGAAGCCACTCTACGGGAAAGTCAGCGAGCACTCCGAGAGAATCAGGGTCGTCTGCAGCAAACCCAGGCTCAACTCGATCAGCTCCAAGCCGAACTAAGCCAGCATCAGAGTGAAGCTCAAAGAGTAGAGATCGCGGCTCAACAACAGCTGCAACGACTAGAAATAGAATATGGCAATTTACAGGCTCAAATCGCTGAAACGAGTACTCTACTCCAGGCCGCCAAGTCTCAGCTAGACCGAACCTATATCCACGCTCCAGTAGCTGGAATTGTCTCTTCTCTGAACATTAATAATATAGGTGAGGTGGCCCAGCCTGGGCAGACCCTGATTGAAATTGCTCCAACTAATGCTCGCCTGGTGATGTCAGGGCAGCTATCTAGCCGAGAGACCGGTTTAGTGAGTGCGGGCATGCCTGTGCAGCTCAAACTCGATGCGTTTCCTTATCAGACCTATGGCATTCTGCCAGGGAAAGTCTTATCCGTATCACCAGACTCCAAAACGACTTCAAATAACGAAGTTGTCTATGACGTAGAAATCGCTTTAGAACGCGACTATGTCATCCATGAAGGTCAGGTTGTTCCCCTCAAAGTTGGGCAGACAGGCCGAGCAGAAATCGTCACTCAACAAAAACGCGTAATTGACATTTTAATAGATCCCGTTCGCCAGCTGAAGACAGGAGGAATCAACCTTTAGCGACAACTTTCTCCCTGGTAATTTCTTAATTCATTTGCAGCCAAAATAGTTTTGAGGCGGTCATCCTAATCAAGGAGCATAAACCACTATGATGTCCCGAAATAGTGAAAAAGCAGGTAATCCAATGACACAAGAGCAATTAACCCAAATTATCGAAGCTATCCTCAACGGCAAATATTCTTGGGCCTGCGCCTTAATGCTCAAGTTCATCGGCTATGATCCGATGCACTATATGCCTGATCGAACCCTGAGTCGACTAGTTAAAGAAAACGGATTTCCAGGGCAGGCTACCCATAAAAAGCCGGCAAAATTTGCCCATTCTTCTTCCCAGAAATCAGTTAGCGATCTGGGCGATCGCCAAAGCCGCGAATTTAACGAAAAGCGCTTCCGAGACCTATCCCATTTTGAGCCTGTATCTGAAAGTTCTCAGATGATTAGAGGTGGGAATGGCTATTTTTGGAGCCAATATAGCAGCGAAGCTTTTGACTGTTCGCAAACGCCTTGGTCTGCCTGAGCCGTATTCCTGTAGGTATGACCGAAGAATCAGACAATTTTTAACTGAGTCAATGCTTCTTCAAATGAAAACCGTTACGAACTGAGTTTAGACTCGGCTGCGCCAATTAGAGCTGATCGCTGGTTGATGGAAATGCCTACAGTTCCCTGGTGAGCCGTCGAATGATGCTTGATAGTAGAACTAGCCTTTGCGCTAGTCCAGAAAAGGAGTTTTGTCTAAGTGGAACCCACAGGTTTTAGGCCGAGCTTGGTATGGAGAGATAGTAGTCTTTCTGGCAAGGTCAAACTGTGTCACTCCAGCCGCCTTGGCAACTGCTCATGAACCCAAAAGAAAGAGTTCTGATATTCGCCATTTTGGCGAGTATTTTTATGGATCATATGTGAGATTTGGAATGGCATTAACGATTCATTTCTTCTTTTGGAGAGTATGACCATGGCTGAATTCAAAATAGGCGATTACGTCTGGGAAGATTTAGACTGTGATGGCATTCAGGATATTGAAGAGTCAGGAATTGCCGGCGTTCAAGTCCAACTAATGGATGCCAACGGCAATATCTTAGACACAACAATAACCGACGGCAGAGGTCGATATCTATTCAGATATTTCGGTGATGATAAGCCGACAGATTTCAAGGTGACTTTCATCAAGCCTGAAGGTTATACCTTTACTGAAGCTAATAAAACTGTAGATGGTCGAGACAGCGATGTTGTCGATTTCACCACCGGCATGACCGATGTGTTTACCGTTCAGCCGGGGCGCTTTGATCTCACCATCGATGCTGGACTCAAGCGAATTCCTGAGCAGGAAAAAGCCAGTCTGGGAGATTTCGTTTTTCACGACCTGGATGCCGACGGCATTCAAGACCCCAACGAGCCGGGCATTGCTGGGGCCACTGTTAAGCTGCAAAATGCGGCAGGCAGTGTCCTCGCCACCACCACCACCAATGCCCAGGGGGCCTATTCCTTCACCGGGCTAACCCCTGACACCCAGTACAAGGTGATGTTTTCCCAGCCCAGTGGCTTTGATTCCGTCAGCCCTTATAAGGTGGGGGATCCGACTCGAGATTCGAACGCCAACCCTGTCAACGGGCTGATGTCCGATTTGGTCACCCTCGCCCCCGGGGAGAACAACCCTACCATTGATGCAGGCTTCTACAAGTCAGCAGCTCTCGGCGACTTCGTCTTTAATGACCTGGATCAAGACGGCATTCAGGATGCCAACGAGCCCGGCATCGGCGGGGCCACCGTCAAGTTACAAAATGCGGCAGGCAGTGTCCTCGCTACCACCACCACCAATGGCGACGGTTTCTATCAGTTCACCGGGCTGAGGCCCGGCGACTACAAGGTGATGTTCGTGCAGCCTAACGGGTTTGACAACGTCAGCCCCTTTGAAGCTGGGAACAATCCGGCCATCGATTCCGACGCCAATCCGGCCAACGGCTTAATGTCGGACGTGGTGAATCTCACCTCTGGGGAATTCGATCGCACGGTGGATGCCGGGTTCTTCCGGACGCCACAGCCGGGGATTGACATCGAAAAAGCCACCAATGGTCAGGATGCCGACACCCCCACCGGCCCGGTGATTGCCGTCGGCCAGACTGCCAACTTCACCTACCGGGTGAAGAATACCGGTGATGTGCCCCTGAGCAATGTGACGGTCAGGGACGACAACGGCACCCCCAGCAACACCGGCGACGACTTCAGCCCCACCTTTACCGGCGGGGACAGCGACAACGATGGCCTGCTGGATTTAAACGAAACCTGGACCTACACCGCCAGCCGCACAGTGACGGCTGGTCAATATACCAACATCAGCAAGGTGACAGGCAGGGCGCCCAACGGCCAGATGGTGATGGACAGCGACCCCAGCAACCACTTTGGTCAGGAGCCGCCGCCGGTTGCCAAGCTCGGGGACGTTGTCTTCGAAGACCGCAACGCCAATGGCATTCAAGATAGCGGTGAATCCGGCATCAGTGGGGCCACGGTGAAGCTTCAGGACGCCAACGGCAACACCCTGGCGACCACCACCACCGACGGCTCGGGCATGTACATGTTTAACGACCTGACTCCCGGGCAGTACAAAGTGATGTTCGTGCAGCCCAACGGGTTTAACGCCGTCAGTCCCTACTTTGTTGGCAACAACCGGGCGATCGACTCCGATGCCAATCCCAACAACGGACTGATGTCCAACGTGGTCACCCTGGCACCGGGTGAGTTCAACAACACGATTGACGCTGGCTTTTATAAATTCGCCAAGCTGGGCGACTTTGTCTTCAACGACCGGGATCAAGACGGCTTCCAGGACGCCAACGAGCCGGGTATTGCCGGAGCCACCGTCAAACTGCAAAATGCAGCGGGTAGCGTTCTGGCTACAACGACCACCGATAGCTCGGGCATGTACATGTTCAACGGCTTGACGCCTGGTCAGTACAAAGTGATGTTTGTGCAGCCCAACGGGTTTGATGGCGTCAGCCCGTTCAAAGCTGGAAACAACTCGGCTGCCGATTCGGACGCCAATCCTAACAACGGCCTGATGTCGGATGTGGTTACCCTGGCCTCGGGGCAGTTCAACAACACCATCGATGCGGGCTTCTTCCAGGCGATCCAGCCGGGTATCAACCTTGAGAAGCTGGTAAAAACTACGCCTCCGGGTAGCGGCGTAAATGGCGGCCAGGATCTGTGCGAGACCCTGGGCAAGCCGGAAGTGCTGGTCTTCCAGTATCTGCCGAGCACCAACTTCAATCCGGGGCAGCCCTCTGGCAAGGCTGAGATTCTGACCAATAACGGCCTGGATGATGATGGGACGTCCTACGTGATCGTCACGGATGAAGACAAGCTGCAAGATGTGCTGGCAGGCAAGGGCGATCGCTTCTTTGCTGGCAATGTGGACGTGGGCGACACCTTTAACGCCAGCCGTTTCACCGCCGGGGACAAGTTCTCCTCTAACACCTACATCTACTTCTTCGACAGCCAGGGCGGCCCGCTGCTGCAGGCGGCCCAATACCACACCTCCTGTTCGGCCCCGATTATCCTCGGGGCTGAGGTGCTCAGCGCCACGCTGGTGGGCTACGACGGCGAAAACGGCGAAGCCTTCTTGCCCCCCGATCAGGGCTTTGTGGATGCAGATAATGCTCCTGGCCCAGAAGCACTGATCGGCACCCAGGTGATGTTCCGCTATGAGGTGACCAACACCGGGGATACCCCCTTGGGGAACATACAGGTGACCGACGATCGCCTCTCTGGCCTCACCTTCGAAGGCGGCGATGCCAACAGCAACAACCTGCTGGATCTGAATGAAACCTGGATTTATTCGGCTTCTGAGACCGCCAGGGAAGGGCTGCGCACCAACAAGGGCACCGTCACCGGCTCCGCCAATGGCATCCAGGTGATGGATATGGACCCGGCCAACTACACCGGGGTCAACGTGCCGCCACCCTCTGGGGATCTCTGCGAGGTGTATGGCAAACCGCGGGCGCTGATCTTCGACTACGAGATCGGTTCCACGATCAAGACCTCCCAGGGGGACAAGGCCGAAATCCTATTCCAGGGCGCCGTCGATAACGATGGCACCTCTTTCATCATCGTGACGGACGAAGACAAGGCCGCAGATGCTCTGTCTGGCAAGGGCAAGCGCTACTTTGCCGATGAGGTGAATGTGGGCGATGAGTTTCTAGCCAGCGTATTCAACGCCAACACAGATAAGTTCGGCTCGAACACCTACATCCACTTCTTTGACGATCGCAGCGGTGGGCTGCTTCAGTCTGTGAGCTATCACACCTCCTGCTCTCAGCCGATGCGGCTAAACGACATGGTCGGCAATGCCACTTTAGTGGGCTATCAGGGTGAAACGGGCGGATTCCCCGATCCGTTCCCGACCTCCGTGTAGATCCGCAAGGGGGTCGACACAGAACAGCGGGCAGGGGGTAATCCTCTGCCCGTCAAGCCTAAGGGGGATTTGGACGCCTCCCAGGCTAAGGGTGCACTTGACCAGGACTTACCCAGGATTTGATTTCCCAGGATTCGACGGCAAAGGATTCAACGGCCATGGACAACCCCTTAATCTATAACAACCCCTATCAGGCGGGAGAGCTTGAGACATATACGGTTACTGGCAGTGGCAACAACCTGGATAACCCCGACTGGGGCGAAGCGGGCCACCCCCTGCTTAACCTGGCCCCCCTAGAGTATGGCGATGGCTATTCCACCCCGGCAGGCAGCGATCGCCCCAACCCTCGGGTGATCAGCAATGCCCTGGCCCAGCAAGATCAGCTAACGCCTGAATCCCGCGGTCTTAGCAACTGGATCTGGGCCTGGGGGCAGTTTCTCGATCACGACCTGAGTCTGACTCCTGATACCCGCGATCGCCCCATCACGATTCCGGTGGCTGCTGGCGACCCCTATCTGGACCCCTTTGGCAGCGGTCAGGTGGGAATTTCCATGGGCGACACCGTCTTTCTGACCGACACCGGCACTGACCCGACCAATCCTCGCCAGCTTCCCAACGAGGTGACCAGCTGGCTAGATGGCTCCATGGTGTATGGGTCTACCCCCGAGCGGATAGCCGGCTTGCGAAGCTTTTCAAACGGCAAGCTGAAAATTAGCGATGGGGCCATGCTGCCTTTGTTTGACGGCTCCATGGCTATGGATAATCCCACCGGACGTCCCTCAGGAAATCTCTACATGGCCGGAGATGCTCGCGCCAACGAAAACCCGATCCTGACCGCCGTCCATACGGTATTTGTGCGAGAACATAACCGGCTGGCCACGGATTTGGCGGTAGCCCATCCGGACTGGAACGATGAGCAGCTGTTTCAGCGAGCCCGTCAGATTAATATTGCTCAAATTCAAAGCATTACCTATAACGAATACCTGCCAGCCCTGCTGGGCAAAGGGGATTTAGAGCAGTACAAAGGCTATGATTCCACCGTCAATCCTGACATCAGCCGCACCTTTTCGACGGCGGCTTTCCGTCTGGGGCATACCCAGCTGAGCCCGGCCATTCCACTACTGAATCCGACTGGACAGATGGAGGGCACTCCCCTATCTCTGTCGGAGGGCTTCTTCTTAGGGAGCAAGCTGCTCCAGCAAACTGGCATTGATCCAATTCTCCT
>PYEQ01000282.1 GCA_003017785.1 filamentous cyanobacterium CCP5
GGAGTAGGCGGGCATGGGGGGAGCTACCCGCCGCAGCACCCGAGCAGGCACGTCCGGGCGATTGGGATGCACCGACCCGTCCTCGGTCATATCGTAAAACTGGGGCACGTAGACCCCCGGCACCTGGGCCAGATCCAGCAGCAGTGCTTCCCGGCTCAGCCCCGCCACCTTGCCTTCCTCGAGGATCAGGCCAATTTCCGGCAGCAGTTCTTCTCCGTCGCCAAGGGCCACGAAGTCAAAGAAGTCGGCGTAGGGCTCGGGGTTGGAGGTGGCGGTCTGGCCCCCGGCAAAGATCAGCGGCCAGCTGCCGGCTTCGCTGTTCCAGGCTCCCGTCTGCATGCGCTCTCGCCAGGTGAGGGGAATCCCGGCCAGAGTCAGCATTTCCAGAATGTTGGTGGCTCCCAGCTCGTAGCTGAGGCTGAAGCCCAGGATGTCGAAGTCGGTAAGCGATCGCTGGGACTCCACCGCAAACAGGGGCGTCTGGGTTTCCTCCAGCTTGGCTTTGAGATCCGGGGCGGGCAGGTAGGTGCGATCGCACAGCTGCCGGGGCTGAGCGTTGATAATGCTGTAAAGAATGATGTGGCCCAGATTGGAGGCCCCCACCTCGTAAACTTCCGGGTAGGTGAGACACCAGCGCACGTCAGCCTCGGTCCAGGGCTTGTGCACCGCCCCTAGCTCGTTGCCCAGGTAGCGGGCCGGACGATTGATGTCAGGGGTGAGAAGAGTTTGCGCTGCAACTGCCACGGGGTACCTAGATGCCTAATCTGCACCTCTCAGTGTAGCTAACGAGGGTCAGGATTATTGTTGGGTCTGGCGGCTGCCGTTGTAGCTAGTTAGGAAGTAAGGGGAGAAAGAGGATTTATGAGAAATCTTTGAAGTCTGCTAGCACTTTCGAAATCACTATTTTTAAGTTAGGAACATCTTCCTGAACTGCCTCCCAGATAATGGCTGAATCGGCATTGAAGTAATCATGAATGAGCTTGTCTCGCATTCCAGCAATATCTCGCCAAGGAATATCGGGATACTGGCTTCTCACAGAATCCGGAATTCGCTTTACGGCTTCGCCGATGATTTTCATCGCTCTCGAAACAGCAAAAATCTTTTCTCGATTCCTCGAAAACGCCTCATAATCAATGCCTACGGTGAATTGATTAATCGCATTTATAGCGTCTACAATATCTTCTAAATAATCCTGAACCTGGCGATGACTCACAGGTAAACGACCTCTGCCAAAATCCGTTTACCGATGCGAGGCTTCAATCCCGTCTTATGCACCAGGTCAACTTTGACGCCCAGATTATCGCTAAGGTAGTTTTCTAAGTTGACAAATTTCAACAGACTGGGAGTTTTATAAAACTCCACCAGCACATCCACATCGCTATCTTCCGTTTGCTCTTGCCTGACGTACGAACCAAAAATTCCAAGTTCTTTAACCTGATAGCGCTCTTGCAATACTGATTGGTTTTGAACCAGCCATTGCTTAATTTCCTCTAGAGTTTTCATCTCTCCATTTTCCGCAAGCTAATTATGGCAAGTGGTTGGGTTGATTTTGTTCCTCTCACCGTACGGCTGGCGACCAGTCTGGCGACACAAGGAATGCATTTATCATATAAAGAATGTAATGGGAAACAGCAGGCCAGCCATGACGTTTGCAACGGATGCAGCGCGATCGCACGTCATTACCCCCTATCGATGGAGCCTTGAGCGCTATCACAGGGCCGTAGATGCTGGCATTTTCGAGGGGCAATCCGTCGAATTACTCAATGGAGAACTGATCGAAATGTCGCCCGAAGGGGTTCCCCATGCTGGCCTGAGTAGTGACGGGGCGGATTATCTGCGCGAACGGTTGGGCAGTCGGGCTAAAGTCCGTGAGGCGAAACCGATTACCCTGCCCGACGCTTCCGAGCCAGAACCCGATATCGCGATCGTCAAACCCCTGGGGGATCTTTACAAAACAGAGCGGCATCCGATCGCTTCGGATGTTTTTTGGGTCGTTGAGTATGCCAACACGAGCTTAGAGAAGGACTTGCAGCTCAAAGACAAGATTTATGCCCAGGCCAATATTCCTGAATACTGGGTGGTCAATTTGCGATCGCGAGAACTCATCGTCTTCCGTGAACCCAACGACGGCCAGTATAAATCGAGGACCGTGATTAACAGCGGCATTATTTATCCTCAAAGCTTTCCAGACATTCAAATCGATATGTCGAAAATGGTGCAATAGGGCGATCCGCTCTATAGAATTTTTCATTAGCGTCAGAGATTGGCAAGATTGCCACTGTGATTATAATTTTCGCTAAAAACGAACCAATTCAAAGATAACGCCCATAGCTAGCCGTGACCATATAGATACTAAACATTCTTCCCAAAATCCGACCTATCATAGGAAGTACTAAGACCGCCATCACAGTGACACAAATGTCTAGCTAGCACTCTAAGTAATCCGTATTACTTATTTCTCTTTGCGTCGAAATGATCATGAGTAATAAATGTATTTCATTTGCCCATACATGCCTGATTTTTACCGGATATTGTTTAATCGTTTAAGCAGGCAAACATGGTTTTGCTGTGATTGGCAAACAGGCTATAAAAGTCTAATACGGTAAATATTAGGAGCAAGACTTCATGCTGATTCTTGGCAAAAATGGTGATGAGAAAGGCACCCAGCTTGAAGAGCTTACACACTCCATTCTAGATAGACTTGGTTATACTAATATTGTTTCCAATGAAATAAGAACTGGCGGTGAAGAGATTGATATAAGTGCTGAAAGACAATTTCAGGCTTTACGAGGAGAACAACGAATTGATTTGATATGCGAATGCAAAGCATATCAAAAGCCCGTGGATATCAACGCTTGGCTAAAGTTTTTGGGGAAGCTATTTACAGCAGAAAAATCTCGATCTCAGGTGGTTTATGGGTGCTTTGTTGCCTTGAACGGCGTGAATGGAAACGTAGCAGGTCACTATAAAGATCTTTCACTACGTGTAGACAATATCGAATTAGTGAGCGGCGAGAGCTTGCTTAAACATATATCAAACATATACACTCTCTGCGATCTAGAGAAGGTCAAAAAAGTTATTCAGATTTTCACAAATCGACAGGCTCTTTCTTTTGAAGAAATTGCTTACTATAAAAACAAGGTTTTTAGAATTATAACTTTTGAAGGCAATTCATACACTTTGCTTAGTAGCAATGGAGAGCCGATCTCCAGGGCAGTGTTTGATTCAGAATTAAAGAATGCAGTGCAGTTTGTATTGCCAGCAATTAGCTTTATTGACTTACAAGAAGAAGCGGAAGCTATTAAGAGAGCAACGCGTGCCCAGAAATTCGTGATGTCTCACTTGCTTCTAAATAATGGCTCCATCGAAATAAACTCAATTCTTTGTGAGAGCGAATTCACATCTGAAGAAATAATCAAGGCAATCGAAAGATTGCAAGAGCAGGCATGGCTTTATCGAAGTAATGATTCTGAGATTCTATTGCTAAAAGATGAGGATGGTCCAGGATTGTATACTATCTTGACAGAAATATATCGCTTCCTTTTAGCAGGTGATATGACTGATTCGGTTCTTGAAGCGCTTGCAAGCGAATACTATCTAAGTCATATCAATGAAGACTTTATATCACAGATACAACAAATTCAGGGAGGGATGATATTGTCGCCTGAGGAAGTACAGCAGGTGATTCTATTACTGAAGTGGTCTCCAACGGCTTTAGCTTGGTCTTTATATCCCAATGAGATGTTGGTGAACTACTCTGTTCAAAAAGATCTTGTTGACATGGATGTTGGAGAAAGGGGTGATCTGCTTTGTCGAAACTATTTTTTAAGTGTTCTTTACGTAATTTTCAAGAGTAATTTTCGTCGTCCAGAGCTTCATAACCACTTTTACAATATTCATGGATTAAGAGAAATAGAAACCATAGAAAGGTTAATCGTGAAAAGTCATACAGGAATTGAATTTCAAGGCGAGTTGGAATTAAGACAAGCTATAATCCCATTAGATATGGGCTCAGATGCAGAACAACTTGTGATGGCAATTCCATTTAATTCTTCATCGGAGCCTTGGGAATCTACATCTGAATCAATCCATGAATCGAATGATTAAGTAAGACTGAATACTTCAATAGATTGCTACTATGCTTTTTTGCGAGAAAAGCTTATCCTTGATCAAGTAACCGATTTTCCAGAATGTGTTGAGTCGCCTTTCAGCTTATGGAACTGTGAGTTTCGTGAACTCGACGCCACGCTACTGACCCTAAAATTAGGCGTAAATGCCTGAATCTTCACGGTGTGAAAGAGAGAGGCTGCCTCTATTGGCTTTGATGACCTCAGCAAGGAACGATTAACGATAGTGTTCTTGCCTTTGCAAAATTGCAAACCCTAATCACCGTTGGCCGACCGACAAGATGGTCAAGCCAATGATCTCATCCTCGGCATATCGAATCACGACATCATCATCCGTTACCTCGCTATCCGTTGCGGCTTGAGGTGGATTCTGAAAATTGACGTATAAAACATCAGCTTCGGCATCAAACATCATCCAGCAAGGGCGCTGTTCTACCGTTTGTAATGCCTTAGCAATACTCAAATAGCGACCAATTTCTACAGATTGAGTTAAGGCCATACCTGTTTCTTCGCTTGATATTCCTCTAGCTCAGGATGCTGATCCAAAATGTGCCTCCACCGTTCTTCTGTTAGCCGAATGGGTACTCCACTGACAGAAGTGACGATAGGCATCATTTAGCGGCTGATCCTTTCAGCATGATCTTAAGCCAGAAAAAGTGCGATCGCTCTTTGAACAGAGTAGCCCTACATCGCAGTGAAGATGGAAAAGACCGAGCGACTCAACAGCATCAGTAGGGTGAGATCGCCAAAGATCGGCCCAAAGGGCGATCGCCTACAGCCTATTGCACCATCTGATTGAGCGTTAAGCACACCTCTGCACTTGCTTCGCGCACCCGTGTACTTGCTTCACGCCCCCGTGTACTTGCCAATCGCACCCCTGCGATAAGGAATCGCGCCCCTGCACTTGCTTCGCGCACCCGTGTACTTGCTTCACGCACCTGTGCACTTGCCAATCGCACCCCGGTGATAAGGAATCGCGCCCCTGCACTTGTTAAGTACATTCCCGTACTCGCTAAGCACAGGCGCGATCGCCAAAGACAGGCCCAAAGGATGCCCGGTTCTAAGCTAATCCTCCAAATAGCCCAGTTCTTCTAGCCGTCGCCGCACTTCCGGGTCTTCAAAATTAGAGGCGCGACTGGTAGCCAACACAGTCCCTGCATCCGAGCGGCTGGTGAAGGCTTGCAGACAGTCCTGAAGCACCTCCACATTCTCTGGAAAAATAGCGCTGAGGTTGAGATCTTCCGTGGGGTCTTCCAGCACATCGTAGAGTTCGACTTCTCCCTCGGTTTCGATCAGCTTGTGCTGGCCCATCCACACCGCCCGACGAATGCGATCGCAGCCCCGATCTTGCACCAGCTGAGGTTGACGCTTCTGCATCAGGTTAACTACGTTTTGCGGCGGCACCGCCTCGGCAAACACGTAGTCTTTTTCGGACCTGTTGGCCACGGCATGGCTGAGGCTGAGGGCTTCCTCGTCGGCGTTGGCAATGCCAGCCGCCTCCAGCACCGTGTGGAACAGACGCCGGGTCGAGACAACCCCTTCGACCTCAGACCCGGTGGGGAATCGACCGGCAGGATCCCGCACGATCAGGGGCACCCGAATCAGCTCGTTATAGATCGACAGGCTGTGGCCCATGTACTGCTTTTCGCCCAGGTGTTCGCCGTGGTCGGCGCAGATAATCACCAGGGTGTTATCGAGGCGACCAGATGCCCGCAGCTGCTCAAAAAACTGCCCCACCATCGCGTCCTGGTGGGCAACTTCGGCATCGTACATGCCGTCCAGGGTGCGCTTCTGGGCCTCGTCGAGGGCCCCGGTCAAGGGAGCCAGCCAGCCATACACATCCCCGTTGAACTGATTCAGAAAGCTACGGGCACTGCGGTCTGCCAGCACGTGGGGGGCGAATTTTTCGATGTAGCTGCGGGGCGGGTGGTAGGGCATGTGGGTGCCCATCAGGTTCACAAAGGCGAATACGGGCTGGTCGGCCTTCACTCCCTGCCGCTGGATAAATAGTCGAGCCGTGTCTTCCAGGGACTTGGCGGTGTTGCCCTTGAAGCTGAGGGCCGTCTGCCACAGGGGCACCATAATCGGCGTAAAAGATAGGGCCAGCAGGGCGTCCGATCGAGCAAAGGCATTTTGAATGCGGTTCATAATGCCTGTCTCTTATACACATCT
>PYEQ01000283.1 GCA_003017785.1 filamentous cyanobacterium CCP5
GAGTTCGCCTACGCCAACGTCTTCCAGGCGGACCTGCGCTGTAAGCAGTTTTCGCCGATCTGGGCCGACAACTACCAGGAGGCGAGCTATCCGGTGGCGATGTTTGAGTGGACGGCCCACAACCCGACGAAGGAGCCGCTGACCCTGAGCATTCTGGTGAGCTGGCAGAATCTGGTGGGTTGGTTTACGAATACCCGCAAGTCGCCGGAGGTGCAGGTCAGGGACGACGGCAGCCCCTACTACGACTACGTGCCCGCCATGGGCCAGAGCCAGGGGAATTTTAATCAGCTCTTAGCCTCCGATGGGGCGATCGGCTGCGTGATGGATGGTGGCTGGAGTCGGCGGGAACCGCCCCGAGAAGGGGACGGCCAGTGGTGCATTGCGACGCTGGACTCGCCGGACTTAGAAATTTCCTATGACCTGCGCTGGAACCCTGCCGGGGATGGCAAAGATCTCTGGGGCAGCTTCGATCGCATGGGGCGGCTGATGAACCTGATGGACACCAGCCCCGCCGAGGAGGGGGAGCAGATTGCCTGCGCGTTAGCGATTCGCTTTACTTTAGAGCCGGGGGCGACTCGCCAGATTCCGGTGGTGCTGGCCTGGGATCTGCCGGTGACGGAGTTTGCCGCCGGGGTGCAGGCGAACCGACGCTATACGGATTTCTTCGGGCAGAGCGGGCGCAACGTGCGGGCGATCGCTAAAGACGCCCTGGCTAACTACAAAACCTGGCAGCAACAGATTCAGGATTGGCAGCAGCCGATTCTGGAGCGCGAGGACTTGCCCGACTGGTTTAAGGGGGCGCTGTTCAACGAACTCTACGACCTCACCAGCGGCGGCACAATCTGGAGCGCGGCCACAGAGTCCGACCCGGTGGGCCAGTTTGCGGTGCTGGAGTGCTTGGACTACCGCTGGTACGAAAGCCTGGATGTACGGCTGTATGGGGGCTTCGCCACGCTGCTGCTGTGGCCGGAGCTGGAGAAGGCAGTGATCCGGGCTTTTGCGCGGGCGATTCCCACCGAAGACAGCCGCCAGCGGATCATCGGCTACTACATGACCATCGGGACCGAAAGCCCGATGGCGGTGCGGAAAGTCCGGGGCGCTACCCCCCACGACTTGGGGGCACCCAACGAGCAGCCCTGGATGCAGACCAACTACACCAGCTACCAGGACTGCAACCAGTGGAAGGATCTGCCCAGCGACTTTGTGATCCAGGTGTATCGGGCCTTTGCCATGACCGGGGCCGACGACCTGGCATTTTTAGCTGAGTGCTGGCCCTCGGTGGTGGAAACCCTCAAGTACCTGAAGCGCTTCGACACCGACGGCGATGGCGTCCCCGAAAACAGCGGTGCCCCCGACCAAACCTTTGACGACTGGCGATTGAAAGGCATCAGCGCCTACTGCGGCGGCCTGTGGCTGGCGGCCCTGGAATGCGCGATCGCCATTGGCGACCTCCTGACAGAGCACCACCTGGCCCCCGGCAACACGCCGATTCTGCTCACCCAGTACCGCCGCTGGCTGGATCATGGCCGCGTTGCCTACCACCAGAAGCTCTGGAACGGACGCTACTACCGCCTCGACACCGGCAGCGGTTCTGAAACGGTGATGGCCGACCAGCTCTGCGGCCAGTTCATGGTGCGGCTACTGGGGCTGCCGGACATCGTGGAGCAGGGGTGCGATCGCAGCGCCCTAGAAGCCATCTATAACGCCTGCTTCGTTAAGTTCAACCAGTACGCCCAGACCCGCGTGCAGCCCCAAAACCAGAAGTTTGCGGGAGCCCAGCTAGGGAACTTCAGCGCGGCGGATTTGGGAGTGGCGATCGGCGCGGCGAACGGGGTCTTGCCCGATGGGTCGCCGGAAGACCCCGACAGCACCCACCAGCTAGAGGTGTGGACGGGCATCAACTTCGGGCTGGCAGCGTTTATGGCCCAGCAGGGAATGCGGGAAGAGGCAATGCAGATCACCGAGGCGGTGGTGCAGCAGATCTACGACCACGGCCTCCAGTTTCGCACCCCGGAAGCAATTACGGCGTTGGGCACGTTTCGGGCCTGCCACTATCTACGCCCCCTGGGGATCTGGGGGATTTTGCACTGTTTATAGGGCAGGACAGACCTCCAGCGAATAATTTACAAGGTGTCTCCAGCATGGCAATTTATGACAAACCAGTTCGATTCCTGATGAAGGATATGGTTAATGCTTTTGGTCTACAAAATGGACAGAGTTTTGTCAAGCAGCAGGCAATTGACTGGTTCGCGCAGCATTATCCGAAAGTCAAAAAAGGTACTGTTACGGCTCATCTAATTCGCTTGTCGGTTAATGCTCCAAGCAGGCTACACTACTCTCCAAAGCCTGGTGAAGATGATCTTTTCTTTCAACTTGATAGCAACCACTTCCGACTATATGACATCCAGAAAGATCCATTGCCGATTCATGATGCAAAGAGTGATGCCGGAACTTCAAGGGCAGAAGCTTTAGAAGAAGATATAAATCTGGGAGTATCTACAGAGTTTGCCTATGAGTCTGACTTGCGTGACTATCTTGCTAAAAATCTGCAAGTAATTGAGCCAGGATTAAAGCTGTATGAAGAAGAAGGGATAACAGGCGTTGAATTTCCTGTTGGAGGGCGTTTTATTGATATTCTTGCTATCGATTCTAGGGGAGACTTTGTAGTTATTGAGCTTAAAGTTTCGCGTGGATATGATCGTGTAATCGGGCAGCTGTTACGTTACATGGCGTGGATACAGAAAAATCAAGCAGAGTTAGTACAGGAAGTTAGAGGAATTATTGTGGCCAGGGAGATCAGTGAGGATTTGGTGCTTGCTTGTTCTCTTATACCTAATATTGAGTTGTTCGAGTATGAGTTATCTCTTTCCCTAAAGCAAGTTCACCCAGTTGCCAAAAACATAAATATTTAATGACATCGGACGAATGAGGGCCTTAGTCCAGACATGGAAGATATGTGTAGCAACTGCATTTCAAATTCGTAAAAAGCAAGCGGTATCAAGTCTGGATGAGCTTGTTGCCAGTGTTCTTAATGATTTTCAATCTCCAGAGGATGTCGCTGATTTTGTGAATGGTGAGGCGGCGGGCCGCGAAAGGCTGTGACGTTTCAGAAAAACAGTTAAAAGATATCCTTTGATAGTAATTAAATGATGTTGTAGGGTGTGTTCGGGCGGAGCCCAACGCACCACATGGTCTAGGCTTGGTGCGTCACGCTGAGCGGGGACACACCCTACACCTCTACGGAGCGTCAAGAGCTCAATCAGTTGCGACGAGAGCTCAAGCGCGTTCAAATGGAGCGCGATTTCTTAAAAAAAGTAGCCACCTTCTGCTTCGCACGAGCTTCGCTCTATGCTCAAGAAAGCTCCAGCGATATGAGCTAATCCAGGCTGAGAAGGTAAATTTCCCCATTGCCCTGATGTGCCAAGTGCTAAAGGTAGCCAGGAGCGGCTACTACGCCTGGTGTAAGCGCCCGGTCGCCCCGAGAACCCAGGAGAATGAGATCTTGACTCAACGGATTCAACAGATGTATGACGCCAGTCGTCAAAGCTACGGCTCCCCCCGGATTCAAGCGGCTTTAGCGGCCCAGGGCATTGCCATTAGTCGTCAACGAGTGGTGCGGTTAATGGCTAAACTCGGCATCAGCGCTCGGTCCAAGCGTAAGTTCAAGGTTACGATTGACTCTAAGCATGCCTGGCCCATCGCTGAGAATCACGTGGATAGAGACTTTACGACGACAGAACCCGACCGGGCGTGGGCGGCTGATATGACCTACATTTGGACCACCGAAGGCTGGTTGTATCTGGCCGTCATCATTGACCTGTTCTCTCGACGGGTGGTGGGCTGGTCGATGGCCGAGCTCATGCGTACAGAGGTAGTGTGGATGGCCTTAGAGGCGGCCATAGGGCAACGCCAACCGGCCCCATCTGGGTTACTGTTCCATTCCGACCGAGGCTCTCAATATGTCAGCGCTGACTACCAGAGGGCCCTGCAGCAGGCGACGATAACGGGAAGCATGAGTCGTCGGGGAAACTGTTGGGATAACGCGAGGGCTGAAAGCTTTTTCAGCAACCTCAAAACCGAGTTGATTCATCCCAGAATCTTCTCAACTCGCACCCTTGCCCGCACCGTTATTGCTGAATGGGTTGAGGTGTTCTACAACCGGCAGCGGTTACATTCGACCCTCGAATACCTGTCTCCGGTACAGTTTGAAGATAACTATTGGCTCTCTCTAGAGGGCCTGAACGCAGCTTAAATTACCTGTCTACTTTCTTGAGTCAAGATCAATGATTAGGTGGGGGGCAATACAATGAAGGCAATTCCGTCCTTGGCAGTTCAGGTGTTGTAATGACAGCGTCTTTAATTCCCGTCAAATGGAGCGTGGACGATTATCACCGGATGATTGATGCGGGAATTTTGACCGATCGCAAAGCAGAATTGCTATGGGGGGAAATTGTCGCTATGGCTCCAGAAGGCAAACCCCATGCTCATTTCAGCAGTAATGGTGCTGACTATATTCGAGAACAGTTGGCCGGACAGGTGAAGGTGCGGGAGGCGAAGCCCATTACCCTGGCGGATGCGTCGGAGCCGGAGCCGGATATTGCAGTAGTGCAAGATTTGGGGGATGCCTATCTGGAGCATCATCCGTTTGCGGAAAATGTGTTTTGGCTGGTGGAATATGCGGATGCCAGTCTGAAAAAGGATTTGGAGAGTAAGCCGCTGCTATATGCGGAAGCGGGGATTCCTGAATATTGGGTGGTAAATCTGAAGCGGATGGAACTGGTGATATTTACGCAGCCGGAGAATGGACGTTATCAGCGTCAGCAAACGGTGATCGAGGGGCGGGTGAGTCCGGTGATGTTTCCCCAGGTGAGTTTGGCGGTTGATCGGTTTATTCGGCGTTGAGATAGAAGTATGGCGATCGCAAGAGTTTCCGTTGCAGAAGACAAGGCTGCACTCGTTAGAAGCTTGAGATCTTTAGAAGCATCTACAGGCCCGTTCAAAACCTATGCAGATGTCGTCACCTTTGCCGCAGTTTTAGGGTCTCGCAGTTCGCGTAAAGTCCCGATCGCGAGTTTTTCCCGAAGAGAGCCTGATCCGATTCCGGGCATTGGTTTCTTAAGAAGTGATGCAATGAAACCCTTGTATCGTCAAGAGTTCATAGGTTGAG
Source organism: filamentous cyanobacterium CCP5 (assembly GCA_003017785.1). Classification (GTDB taxonomy): domain Bacteria; phylum Cyanobacteriota; class Cyanobacteriia; order Phormidesmidales; family Phormidesmidaceae; genus CCP5. The sequence continues at coordinate 5,168 of PYEQ01000283.1, forward strand.
ACCACGCGATTGCAGTAGCCCATTGCCAATAGCCCTTCGGCATGGCTGCGCGATCGCTACGTTAAGCCAGATGCTCACGTTTCATGTCGTAGTTCATCAACTCATTCAAGAAATCAAACACAGCTTTGACATAGTTAGGGGAATATCAGTTGTTGAGGTTAGCTGCAATAGGTTAACGAGCCTGGTGTAGTCCAACAGAAGGCAGGGGGAGAATCGGTGGCAACAAAGTATAAAGTCATCAGCGACTGGCTATGTCTGACAACCCAGCAAAAAGCCAGAAAAATTGAACGCCACCTGAATCGACTTTCTGCGGAAGGATGGGAGTTCGTCGCCCTTGATGCCGTGATGTTTTTTGGGAACGACGTTGGATTCTACTTAATCCTCAAGCGATCGTTTTCAGAAAACCCTAATCCATCGGGTTAGGAGGGTAGCTTATGAAAGATAAAATTCTATTTCTAGGATTATCCCTCTTCCTATACGGCGTGGCACTGGCGCTGCCTTGCCTTTTGTTTAATGTCGTTCCCATCGACGCTGCTGGTGGGGGCCTTTCTGATCCGAATGACGTTTATGCCATGAAGGGGATCGAGCTGACTTTCTTTGGCATGATTGGATTACTTTTTCTGCAAATTCCCGCGATTGGTTGGTTCGCTAATCCACTCTATTGGCTGGGTTGCACCACGTTGATGATGCAACGCTATCGGTTTTCAGCGATCGCTGGGATGGCTGCCATTCTGATTGGTTTTAGCGGCACATTTTCAGCCTTTTGGTTCAACTTACCGGCGGATAGTGGTGGCGTTTCTGAACTTGCCCTGAGCCAATTCTTGCTGGGTTTCTGGCTATGGCTGGCGGCCCCTGGCGTAATCGCCTTAGTTTCTATGATTAGCTGGCTAAAACAGTCCGCTCATTCAACGGCTAGCAGCAACTAAGAAAGGAGCAATAGACAAGGGCCATGAAAACTAAACCGCTTTCCCTCGATGCCCTATGGGAGTCGGCCACACCTCAAGAGCGAACCTTTAGCCCTGATGAATTTGCCCATTTGCCCGATGCCGCTAAACGGTATCTGGAACATGCGGTCGCACCTGGAACAGCGATCGCTTCAGCCGTCCGCCTCAAAATGCACGGGGAAATCAAGCTCAAGACCTGGAGTCCTTTCATCGCAGAAC
>PYEQ01000284.1 GCA_003017785.1 filamentous cyanobacterium CCP5
AGACGGGGCTGCTCGATACCCGCATTGGGTTGATCATTATTTACACCCTGATCAACCTGCCGATTGTGGTGTGGATGATCTACAGCTTCTTCAAAGAAGTGCCGAAAGAAATTCTGGAGGCTGATCGCATGGATGGTGCCTCCACATTCCAGGAACTGCGGCACGTGCTTCTACCCCTGGCCCTGCCGGGGATTGCCTCCACGGCGCTGCTGTCGATCATCCTGTCCTGGAATGAAGCCTTCTGGAGCCTGAATTTGACGACGTTTGACGCCGCGCCGCTGACGGCCTTTATCGCGTCATTCTCTAGCCCCCAAGGTTTGTTTTGGGCCAAATTATCTGCCGCCTCGACAATGGCGATCGCGCCCATCCTGATCTTTGGCTGGGTCAGCCAGCGACAGCTGGTCCGAGGTCTCACCTTTGGGGCCGTCAAGTAAATCAATTCAATCCCCGTAGGGTGGGCACTGCCCACCATTTAACTTCGTAGGTTGGTGAAGCACCAGCGTAACCCAACAAACCCAGGCCAGCGTTGGGTTCCACTCCGTTCCACCCAACCTACAGGAATCCACTTAACTTCGCTGAATTTTTCAAGGTGAGCAACCCATGGCAACCGTCACGTTAAGAGACATCCATAAGACCTACACCGACACTGAGGTGATCAAAGGCGTCGATCTTGACATCGACGATCAGGAATTTGTGGTCTTCGTTGGCCCCTCCGGCTGCGGTAAATCCACTCTGCTGCGGATGATCGCGGGCCTAGAAGACATCACCTCCGGTGAACTGCTGGTGGATGGCGATCGCATGAACGAAGTGCCGCCTGACAAGCGAGGGCTGGCAATGGTGTTCCAGACCTACGCCCTCTACCCCCACATGACCGTAGCCGAAAACATGGCTTTTAGCCTGCGGCTGGCGGGCGTCTCCAAAGAAAAGCGCATGGAGCGGGCCCGTGACGTAGCCCAGATTCTACAGCTAGAACCGCTGCTAGATCGCAAGCCCAAGGCCCTCTCCGGCGGTCAGCGGCAGCGGGTGGCGATCGGTCGGGCGCTGGTGCGAAATCCCCGCGTGTTCCTGTTCGATGAACCGCTGTCTAACCTGGATGCCGCCCTGCGGGTGCAGATGCGGATTGAGCTGTCTGGGCTGCACGACAGCCTACAGTCCACCATGATTTACGTCACCCACGACCAGGTGGAAGCCATGACCCTGGCGGACAAGATCGTAGTGTTGCAGGGCGGCATTGTTGAGCAGGTGGGTTCTCCCTTGGAGCTGTACCACCATCCCCGCAACCTGTTCGTGGCCGGGTTCATTGGTTCGCCCAAGATGAACTTCATGTCGGTACAAACGGTCGGCGTGCAGGATTCCGGCACGACGGTGCGGGTTCCCGGCGATGCCACCATCACCGTGCCCGTGCAGCCCCGATCGCTGTCGGCGGGCGATCGCGCTACCCTCGGTGTCCGCCCCGAGCACCTGCGGATTGACAACACCAATCCTACGCTGATGGGTGAAGTGCTGGTAGTGGAACGGCTCGGTGGCGAAACCTACCTCTACGTCAAGATTGCCGGGGGCGATACCTTCATCGTTCAGACCGATGGTGACAGTCGAGCCAAGGTGCGCGATCGCGTGCCCATCCACATCGATGGCGACCTCTGCCATCTGTTTAACATCGATGGCATGGCGATTCCCAAAGCCGAGCGCCACCACCTCACCGTGCCGCACCATCCTGAACTATTAGAGCAAACCGAAGCACCGCTAGAGCAGACCTATGAGCAGCAAACCCAATCTAACCAAGTCCCTCGTCAAGCTGACTGAGGGGAACCTCTCCCGGCTGCCGGATCGGGTACGGGTGCCCCGGTACGATCGCAGCGCCGTCACCCACGGCATTGTTCACTTTGGCGTCGGCGGCTTCCACCGTGCCCACCAGGCGCTGTACATGGACAACTACCTGGAGCACAATCCCAGTAGCGGCTGGGGCATCTGCGGCGTCGGTCTGCTAGAGTTTGACCGCAAAATGCGGGACGCCCTGCACTCTCAGGATTGCCTCTACACCCTGGTGGAGCGCTCTCCCGACGGGGACGAGGCCCGCGTCGTGGGTTCCATCACCCAATATCTATTCGCCCCCGATGACCGGAAGGCCGTGATCGAAACCCTGGCCGATCCCCAGACTCGCCTCGTCACCCTGACCATCACCGAAGGTGGCTACTACGTCGTCGAAGGGACGGGCAAGTTCGATGTGAACCATCCGACGATTCAGCACGATTTGCAGCACCCCGACGAGCCCTACGGCGTCTACGGTTTCCTCACCGCAGCATTGGAGCGGCGGCGGCAGCGAGGCATCCCCCCATTCACCGTGCTCTCCTGCGACAACATCCAGGGCAACGGCGACATGGTGGGCCACATGTTGACCGCCTTCGCCCAACACCAAAATCCCGACCTGGGCACCTGGATCGAGCAGCAGGTCGCCTTCCCCAACTGCATGGTGGATCGGATTACTCCAGCGACTACCCCCGGCGATCTGGCAATGGTGGCTGACCAGTTCGAGATTGACGACGCCTGGCCCGTGGTGGCGGAGCCCTTTACCCAGTGGGTGGTGGAAGACCGCTTCTGCCATGACCGCCCCGATCTGGAAAGCGTCGGTGTGCAGATGACGGACGACGTGCATCCCTACGAGATGATGAAGATCCGGCTGCTGAACGCGAGCCATCTGCTGCTGGGCTATCTGGGCTCCCTTAAGGGCTACACCTACGCCCATGAGGCGATGGCCGACGAGCAAATTCGACAGGCGATCGCCCGGCTGATGGATGAGGTGACTCCCACCCTGCGGCCTGTCCCCGGCATCGACGTCAGCGACTATAAGCAAACGCTGGTGGAGCGGTTCTCGAATCCGAAGATCCGCGATCAGCTGGCCCGACTGTGCCTCAACAGCTCTGACAAGCTACCCAAGTTCGCCCTTGGCTCTGTGCGGGATCAGCTACAGCAGGACAGCTCCATTGATTACCTAAGCCTCACCGTTGCCGCCTGGTTCCGCTACCTCCAGGGCAAAGACGACCAGGGCCAGGAGATGGTCATTGATGACTCGATGACCGATGCCCTGACAGAACGGGCAAAAACGGGGGGTAAAGATCCCCGACCATTACTCAGCCTCAGCCAGATTTTCGGTGACTTAGCCCAGTCTTCTCGGTTCGTTGAGGCAGTAGCTCATCACCTAAATCAGCTGTCTGAACTGGGAGCAGAAAAAACTTTGAGGCAACTCCTCCAGCAGTAGCCATAGGCTACGTCTTTGAGCCTTGGACTAAACGTCCAAGGCTCAAGATTAGTGGCGCTGGCTCACCAATTAGGCTGCTACCACCAAAATCGAGTCCAAGTCTTAACCCTGCGCTGGGGCATTGGCCCGGTCATCGCTGCTGAGTAACTGAATCTCTTGGGGATTGAGTTTCAGAGTTAAGCGATCGCCATATTCCATATCCGACAGTCGAGGGGCAATAATCTCGATGACCGAGGGATCTTGAAAATGCCCGATTTTAGTTTCTGGATGAGGATAGTAGACGAAACCTTGAACACTTTCATCGAGATGCTCAACGATGCAGGGAGAAAAAGAAAACGTTTCCGCCGGATAGTCTGCGTGCCACTTTAAATGAGGAAACGTATATTTGGGCTCTACAACCTTAAAGGTATAGGGGGCAATGGAGACATTAATCGTCCCTAAATAGCAATCACTCAAATCTAGTCCCAACTGCTGAAAATGAGGTTGCTGGATCTCTAAAGTGCCTTTTTCGTAGGGACTGTTTTTTGATTGCCCAGAAGCGACTTGATATCCCGGCTTTACAACACCAGTAACGGTCGTCCAATTCAACTGAATCATAGGTCAAAGCTGGTATATTTTGATAGTTAATATATATTTTATTAGCTCAAACCCAATCAAATTTACATAAATAGAAATTTAACGAACATTGCACCGTCTTAGAATTGAGAGATACGTAAAACTATTTCAGCCTGCACTGCTGAAGCCCATTGCTAAAAAGCTGTGCAAAAGACGATGTGAGCGACGTTAGTCTAATCGAAGCCTGGAGCATTTGGTTGTCCGGTGATTTGCCTGACAGTACGCTGTTGTGGGGCATCAGCATCCTGTGGTGGGAGCGCATCGGCAAAATCATGCAGGTTTTAGGGGCCACCACCATCATTGCCGACATTATCGGCCCTGAAGAAATTCGTAAATTTGGCAGTTCCCTCCAAGGCCGGCTGCCAACCGACACGCTGATTCAATATCTCAAGCAGTGCTTCAACTGGTACGCCTTCATCTTTCGCCAAACCGTACTCAAAGACTATCTAGGTAATGCCAGTGAAGTTAAACCTGAGAAAGGTCATTCTCGGCTCAATCTCCTAAACTATCTGGTCTGCTTGCTGCTGACGGGTTTGATCGTCCATACAGCCGAACTGTACGCAGCTAACTGGGGCGCTTTGTTAGTCGAATTCGCGATTATTTATGGATGCTTAGTGGTTTCCATCGCCCCACTTTTCACCGTCCTGGCCATTATTGGCCTGACGACTCTAGGGTTAGCGACTAATTCTCTGATAATCAAACCGATCGCCTGGTTTCTAGAGCACCCTTCCCTTGATCGCTTTACTAAAATTATCAGTCTGTTGTTGCTGCTGGTGGGGTTTCACTTTGAGTTGCTGGCATCCTAGCGGAGAAAAAGAGGCGGTTTTGCAGTTTGATACCCAAGACTTAATTGAGCTACAGAGCCTTGGTTTTCAATGCACGATGGCGGCACTCTATGAAGACGTTGATCTAGAGCCGACAATCCCACCGCCAGATGTGCAGTATTCGTAACTTTTCTACCTCACGGCCGATCTCGTCAATTGCATCACAGGGTGCTGCTGCGCGACGATGCACCGTCTGCCAGATTTATCAACGCTGGGTTTGCCCCCCGTTTAGTTCCAATCGCGCTTGCAGATATACCAGTGGGGTTCGAGCTGTTTGACGGGGCGGCCACCGTTGGTGCAGGTATCGTGGGCGTCATCCGGGTTGTCGGTGGAAATATACACCAGGGGCAGGTAATATTCCTCGATGACAAAATCGACGATCAGAGCCTGACGGTTATAGCTCTCTGCCGCCCAGGCGAAGTCGTAGAAATCGGTATCGGGCAGCTTGAGCTGATCTTGACCTGACTGCTGCATTTCCTGCAGAGAGGTAGTCGCTAATTCCACCAGAACCGCTCGGTTTGCGGCAAAGACCTGCTCTACGTGTTCGACAGCTTCAGGGGTGGCGATCGCTCGAAAACAACCACCCATGACCAACGCCAGCAAACCGACGGTAGGGATTGTTTTCAGGAAGTTAAAAATAGCGTTTTTACCAATCCCTGTCACATTAGGGTAGGCACTGCCAAATTTTGCTGCCATTCTGAAAAATACGGCTGACCAACGGGCTGCACATCGCCTGTAATGGGGGTAAATTGGGCTTCGCCGGTCTTAGAATTGGCAAATGCCTCCAGGACACCCGGGATGTATTCATCGAGTAGGGGCTCGGCCTTATCGTAGTCCAGCCGGTCGAGGAGATGACTGTTGAACGCCATTGCACCGCGCCTGTAGATACCCGTCGCTTAAAGGCTAGCGTGAAAGCCTGGATCCACAAAACCTATCCAGGGCGGTGGGTGTCCGCTGTTGAGGTGTCCATCATTCGATAGCCCATGCCCCGCACGGTTTCAATGCAGTCGCTGAAGAGTTTCTTGCGCAGGTAGCCGACATAAACATCGACAATGTTAGATCCGGGGTTGTAGTCGTAGCCCCACACTAGATCTAAAATCTGTTCGCGGCTAAGCACCTGCCCCCCGTGGCGCATGAAGGTTTCAGTCAGCACAAACTCTCGGGCCGAAAGCTCCACAGGTCGCCCCGACACCTGCACCTGCCGGGTCTGGCGATCTAAAACGATGGGGCCAAGGGTGAGAATGCTATCACTAGCACCGGGTGATGGCTGGGCGGTTCGCAGCCGCACCCGCACCCGAGCGAGGAGTTCCTCAAAGCGAAAGGGCTTGGTTACGTAGTCGTCCGCCCCGGTTTCAAATCCTGTCACTTTGTCGTAGACATCATCCCGAGCGGTGAGCAAAATAATCGGCTGGGCCAGCCCCTGACCCCGCAGTTCTGCTAGCAGGGTCATACCATCCTTGTCTGGTAAGCCCAAATCCAGAATGATTAGGTCGAAACTGCCGCTGAAAACAAGGGCGGTGGCGGTGGCAGCATCGGGGGCAGCGGTCGTGGTGAAGCCGTTGGCCTGCAAGCCTTTTTCTAAAAAAGAGACGATCCGCGGTTCGTCTTCGACGATTAAGATGCGGCTCACGG
>PYEQ01000285.1 GCA_003017785.1 filamentous cyanobacterium CCP5
GGGGGGGGGGGGGGGGGGGGGGGGGGGGGGGGGGGGGGGGGGGGGGGGGGGGGGGGGGGGGGGGGGGGGGGGGGGGGTGAGGCCAGGGTGAAGATCCGGACGCTGCCCGCACTGCGATCGGTGGTGAAGTATGCGTATCTGGATACGGAGCTGTATCACCTACTGAGTGAACCAAAGACGCGGGCGGAGTTGACGACGGTGTTGATTCAAGCCTGGTTTCCTGACCGGGGTGGCGAGATTGCAGAAACGTTTAAGTATGACGAGTTTGGCGCGATTCAGCGGAGTCTGTTTGATTCGGGTGGCGCGACTTATAGCGTGGATGAGCTGAAGGATGAGGATCGGATCTTTGTGCGAAATGCGGCGTTTCGGCGGAATGTGGTGAAGCTATATGACCAGCGCTGTGCGTTTTGCAAAATGCGGGTGGTGAGTTGGGATGGACAAAACATTGTGGATGGGGCGCACATTATGCCGTTTTCGGAGTTTCACAATGATTTGTTTGTGAATGGCATTGCGCTCTGCAAAAACCATCACTGGGCGTTTGATCGCGGTTGGTTTGGGATTGACGATGATTATCGAATTGTGATTCCACGCGATCGCTTTGCTGAAGAAGCAGCAGTAGAAAGTCGAGAAATTTCTGAATTTAGGGGAGAATTAATTAGATTGCCAGATGTAAAAACATATACACCAAGCCTAAAAGGTTTTGAATGGCATCGTCAAAAATGGAATATTGCATGAAAATATATCGGCACAACCAATCGGTGTGTAAACTATCTGGTTAGATAGTCTTGCGCGTGGATAATAATCTTCTCACTTGAGTCTAGAATTCTAAATTTCTTATAAATCTCTTCCAATTCGTCAACTGGAACTCTTCTCGAACCCAACATATTTCCCTTAACCATTTCCTCGAAAAGTCCATGTGGAACGGGCTTTGTGCGTCCATGCTTAAATTCCCGTATATCTTTCGATGTCAGTTTGAATTTATCAGCTGTCGTTTTTTTCTGGAATTCTCCTAGTTTGCAGACAGGTATATACTCACCTGTTGAGATCAACTTGCTTTCAGCTGACTGAAGTCTATTGGTCATTCTCAGGAAAGCCGCACAAAAAGAGGCTAATCGCGAAGATGCTTCTTTCGGATAAAGCGGAGTTTCACATAATCCGCTATCGCAGAAATTTTCTTTCAATTTGGCTATTTGCGATTCTATTCTGTCATCCATGTATAAAACATCTTTCTCATCCCATAGTTTGTATTGAACCGCAGTGATATATGCAAAATCACCAAAGTCAGAATACAACTCATATATTAAATCCGCCCCTGTTATGTGCTCTGGTCTGTTAGGGTGTAATAGTCTTATTCGCAATGCGCGATCATCGGATAGACTAAACTCTTTATAGTCTTTTCCTTGTCCAGATATCGGTAAATTCCTCTGAACTTTGTTGACATCTCTATCAATAATTTGATTTTCAACATAAATAACGCTTGACAATTCATCTTTGACTCTGTGAAGTTGTCTGTGCTTTTGTTTGAGAGAAGGTAAATTCTTATTTTCCTTGTTAGATAAAAGATGATTTATTCTTGCAATATCTCTTTCAACAATCTCAATAGCTGTAATCTCTTTCTGCTCAACAGTTGACTCTGCTTTAGCCATTTCTCTATATTCGCGAGCGCTTCGACTTTCTTGGTTTTTTCTTAATAAGCTCGTTTCAGGATCAAAAAGATCTGAATAAAGTAACTCTCCAAATGCAAATGTCTCAAGATATGTAGGTGGCTGATCCTGAGCTATAGTCAGGCCCTCTCGAAGAGCAACTGTTGCCAGCCATTCGTTATCTAGTCTCAATCCCTCGTCCATTGTCGTTAGCTCAATTCTTAATATGCAATGAGTCTTGATAAAGTATTCCCAACCCTATCTTTTGTATGCTTTAAAGGGCTGCTTCTGCTGTCATAGCTTCGAGCTAATGATAACCAAATCTGGTTGAGAACTTATTGCTCGTCACCGAGATATATCTGAACAAAGGCTTTTGAAGCTTCAGGACTGAGCTTTTTCAGTGCTCGAACGATTTCCACCACAGTCTCAGCCGTTGGGTCACGCTTTTCATTAACCCAGCGATGAACGTTGTTGCGTTCTACATCCATCGCAACCGAGAGGCTGTACTGGCTGATGCCGTACTCCTCTAAAACCTGCTTGAGCGCTTGTCCTGCCTTTCCCATGCGCTCATCGTGTCAGAGAATAAGCTCATCTCAAACGTCCCAGTGGTTGACAGTCAACCTAGAGGTCGATTAATATCCTCAAATCGTCCTAGTGGTTGACACTCTCCATGCAAACCCAAGCCTTCCAAACCAGCCAGCCCACCGATCGCTCTACAACAACAAGCCAAGTCCACCTCGAACTTACCCTCAAGCTCCACAGCTACCCCAAACCAGACCGCGAACCCGTTAAAATCCTGGTCATCGGCTCCAAGACTGCCGTCAGCGCGATCGTCGTGGCCCTGCACCAGCTTGGTTTCGCCGAAATCTTCGAGTGGACAGACTTCCTCAGCGCTCCTAACAGCGATCGTCCTCTCCAGTTCCAACCCGGAGAAGTTATGAAGGCGCTAGTGAAATATTTACCAAAGAATTAGAAACCTCCAGGGAACCCTAGAGCTGCACTTGCCAAACTGTTAGGGTTCTTGCCAGAACAATCTCTAATGCCCGCTTTTTTAGACAAACTCCTCCATTTCGCCACTGGTATAGCGATCGGTGTTGGCTTCTGGTGGTGCCTAGAGCGCTACGCTAAACCAGCCGCCAGAACCATCAACCCCCTGGTATTCCTGATCATGCTGATTTGGGGAGCCAGCGGGTTATTCTTCTTTCGCAAGCTAGGCATACCACTGCTGAGCGGCACCTTCTTCTACATGGCGGTTCCCGACTGGGATATCCCGCTCTACGAGGCTACCGGCCTGCGATTTCTCATCCACCGAAGCTGGCTGTTTCACTCCGTCATACTTCCAATGGGGCTTTTAGGTGGGTGGTTCTGGCTTAGCCAACGGCAGCTTCAGAGCGTGTGGCAGCGCACTTTTACCAGCCTATTACGAGACACTGCCATTGGCCTATCTGTCGGCATGAGCGCCCATCTGATGTGGGATGCGCTGCTATCCTCAACTCGACGGGGCTTCTATATCCGTGGATTCGGCGGAGCCACTTCCTATCTGTGGCTAGTCTTCAACCTGGCGATCGGTCTTGGCATTCCCCTGCTGATTGCCTGGAGCGTACGTCCCACACGGCAAATCAACCAATTCGATAGCTAGTCTCGATTTCGAAATCCTGAACTGTATCCCACTACTTAAAGGGCACTATGCGCTTTTTCTCCTACATTCTCGGACTCGCCCTGGTTTTACTAGGAATCTACTTTCTAGGCAAAAACGTCATTTTCACCACCCAGGCATATCCTTGGTGGCGAGGGATTGCCGCCGATCTATCGGTCATTTCTCTCTGCATCGGCGTCTTTGCCCTGGTGTTTCTCCCCTCTCCTATGAAGCCCCTCGGCTGGGTTGCTGTCGCCTTTGGCATTGTCTGCGTATTCGCCAGCAGCCGCGCCGTTTTGAACCCCACCAGTATGTGGCAGTTCTTCGTGGCCCTTACCGCTATGGGCTTTGGCTACAAAATGCTGACCGGAAGAAGCCGTCCATATTACTGAACTCTCAGCTTTACCTTCCATCAACAACTGAGTCCACATCGAAGAGAAAAAAAGCGGGTGAACGGACTCGAACCGTCGACATTCAGCTTGGGAAGCTGACGTTCTACCACTGAACTACACCCGCAAAGCGCACCACCTAAACCTGGTTCAAGCCCAGAGATGAAGTTTACCCGAAGAAACTCCAGATCTTGAGCTGGACTTGGTTTGCAGTGCGCCATCCATTATAAGGGTCATTTCGACGGGATGTATTTATCCGGGGACTCTTCTTTATGAAGCCGCTTGCGCTTGGGTCGTCCGAAGCGCCGCGCCAGCTTACCGATGCCCTTGTTGAACCCGTCGATATAGGTGAAGAACACCGGCACCACCACCAGGGTCAGCAGAGTGGACGTGGTAAAGCCGCCAATCACCGCGATCGCCATTGGGCTCCGCACTTCCCCACCTGCGCCAATCTCCAGGGCGATCGGCACCATCCCCGCCACGGTGGAAATCGAGGTCATCAAAATCGGGCGCAGGCGGGTCATGCCTGCTTCCACTACCGCCTGCCGCACGGGCTTGCCCTGCTGCTTGGCCATCAGGGCATAGTCCACCAGCAAGATCGAGTTTTTGGTCACCAGGCCCATCAGTAGTACGATGCCGATCAGGGCAAACAGACCCAGGGGTTTCTGGGCAATCAGCAGGCCCATCAGGGCCCCCCCCACGGACAGAGGCAGGGCCGCCATCACCGCCAGCGGATACAGGAAGTTGTTGTACAGCAGCACCAGCACCGCAAAGATCATCAGCACCGCCGTCGCCAGGGCCAGAGCGAAGCGGCCAAAGATCTCCTTCATGATTTCGGCGTCACCGGAGGGCTGCTGGGTGACTCCCGGCGGCAGATTCTGCATGGTGGGGAGCTGATCCACTTGCTCCACGGCTTCGCCGAGGGTTGGCCCCTGGAGGTTGCCGCCGACGCTGACCTGGCGGGAGCGATCGTAGCGATCGATCTGGGCCGGGCCGCTGCCAAAGAACACATTGGCCACCGTTGACAGGGGCACTACCTGGCCGTTCTGACGGGGCACCCGCAGGTTTTGCAACGTGGCGACATCGTTCTGGTAGGTGGGGGCGATCTGCACCCGAATCGGGATCTGCCGATCGCCCAGATCAAACTCCGCCAGGTTGGCATCGGTATCACCGAGGGTCGCCAGGGAAGCGGTGCGGGCGATCGCCTGCACGCTCACCCCCAAATCAGCAGCCAGATCAGGTTCCGGCACGATCAGCACCTCCGGCTGTACCAGGCTGGCGGTGGAGTTTACCTCCACCAGTCCCGGAATCTCTCGCATTTCGCGGGTGAGCTGTTCGGAGGTGCGCCGCAGGGCTTCGGGGTCTTCGCTCTTGAGCACCACCGTCAGATCTTTGCCTTCCCCGGAGGCCCCCTGGCTCTGGAAACTGATCCGCGCCCCCGGAATCATTGCGAAGCGATCGCGGGCGGCCTGCTCAAACTCCTCCTGGCTTTGCTCCCTATCTTCCTTAGGCAATAAGTTGACAAACAGCGTGGCCTGGTTGATGCCATCGCTGCCGCCCTCCGTAGAGAGCACCGTATCCACGGCGGGCAGGGCCATAATTTCTTCGGTGACCCGATCGGTGACCGCCTGGGTGTCTTCGATAGTGGCTCCTGGCGGCAGCTCCACCGACACAGTTGAAAGGCCCGTGTCTCCGGCATCGAACAGGCTGGTGGGGATGTAGGGGACGAGCTGAAGGCTGCCAACAAAAAACAAAATCGCCAGTCCGATGGTGATCGCCCGGTGGCGCAGGGCCGCCATCAGCAGGCGGCGGTAGGGGCCGATCGGAGCGCTGAGCGGGGCGTTATTACCGTTTGTGCCATGACTGTTGTGGCCGTTGCGATTGGTGCCGTTTCCGCTATTGCCGTTGACACTGTTCTCCAAAATATCAGCATAGGTGACCCCCTCAGCCGCCACCCTGGGCTTCAGCAGATAGGCCGCCATCATCGGCGTCACTAGCCGCGCCACCACGGTCGAGAATATGGTTGCCGTGGCCACCGTCACCCCAAAGGGCTGGAAGAATTCCCCCGGAATCCCCCCCATAAACGCCACGGGAATAAACACTGCCACGATGGTCGCGGTGGTGGTCAGTACCGCCAGCCCCACCTCCGCCGTGGAGTCGAGGGCCGCTTTGAAGGGCCGCTTGCCCATGCGAATGTGGCGCTCGACGTTCTCAATTTCGACGATCGCATCGTCTACCAGGTTGCCAACCGCCAGGGTCAACGCCAGCAGGGTCATGCTGTTGAGGGTGTAGTCAAACCACTGCAGCACCAAAAAGGTCGGAATAATCGACAGCGGCAGGGCGGTGGCCGTAATCAGTGTTGCCCGCCAGTCCCGCAGAAAAAGACCCACCACCACCACCGCCAGGATGCAGCCCAGAATCAGGGCGTCGATCGAGGCCTGGTAGGATTCGCGGATGTCCGTGGCGCGGGTGAAGATTAGCTCAAAGTCGATGTCGTCGGGCAGGGTTTGATCCAGCTGCTCTACGGCAGCGGTCACCCCCTCTTCGACGCTGACCAGGACGCTGCCGGTGCTACGAAACACCGAAAAGGCTACCACCGCTTCGTTGTTTAAAGAGGCAGACTGGCGGGTTTCGGCAAAGCCGCTTTCCACCGTACCC
>PYEQ01000286.1 GCA_003017785.1 filamentous cyanobacterium CCP5
GACGAATATGCTGCGCAACAATCAAAACCTGCTGCAGATGGCCAATACTCTGTTGGAGGTTTACCGCCACGAAGCGGGCCACAAAAAAATCGCCCTATCTCGGGTAAATCTTCAAGCCCTAGCTGGCAACGTCATCTCTGAGCTTCAACCCTTGGCCAAAGAAAAGCATCTGACCCTTGAAATTGATCAATCCCTTAACGAACAGGCCTGCTGGGTAAAGGGTGATCAGTTAGAACTGCGTCGGGTCCTGACCAACATCGTTGGCAACGCCATTAAATTTACCGACGACGGCTCAATCACCATCCATTTTCGACTGACAGAAACCCCCTGTTTTTCTGAAAGTAGAGGTCGTGGAACGGTTGGCCTGGGGGGAAAGGTGGGCTCAGACCAGGCTAATGGCCACTGGATTGAACTGTCTGTAACGGATACAGGGTCAGGCATTAGCCCTCGAGATCGGGCCCATGTCTTTGACTGGTATCGTCCTGGTAAGCACCGCAACTCTAGCAGCGGTCTGGGTCTGCATCTGTCCCAGCGCATTGCCCGGCTCCACGGTGGCATCATCACCGTAGAGTCTGAACTGGGCAAGGGCAGCACGTTCACCTTGAGTCTGCCGGCGATTCAGGCAGAAACCGCAAATTTTTCCCAGGCCTTCGCTCTTAATGGGGAGCGAAGTCACCAATAGATTGAGACGATAGGTCAAGACAGGCGAGCCTGTGTATCTTTTTCTACGCTGCCTGGGACATTAGGTTTATCTCAAGTGATAGATAGACGGGATGAGTTAAGGCATTTTACTGGCAGCAGCTCCTAAGCTGGCGGGATGCACTCATGTCTTATCAACGGGGGGCTCAACCCCTTTGTCTGAACAGCACCGAACTAAGAAGCGTTGTGTAGGGAGCACTTTTGCTGATTAAACGTCAGTTGGGCTACGGGCCATCGCAACCGAGCCAATCCTTTAGCTGGTTGCACATCGGCTAGGTTCCAATTCTGGGCGTTTCAACGATTGCTCGGGTCTTAACCTATCCGGCCAGCGCAATCAGGGTGATGACTACTTTGTAATCAGTCAGACACTTTCTACTCTGGACAGCCGTAAACTGTAAAATGGACGTTATCAGGGCAGGTCTGGTTTACTAAAACAGGGTGATTGACGGGCGGCGATCGCTTTTGGATTGAGCGATCAAGCGGTAAGGATATTTACGTAAACAAACTGTCCGTCACTGTAGTGTATTGAACCTATTTTTATTGACCTGCGTTGCAGTGCTTTTGAATGGATCCCAAACCATTAGGTGGACGGTATCAGATTATTCGCCAGCTAGGTGCTGGCGGATTCAGTCGCACCTTCCTCGTCAAGGATCTACATCTCCCCAGCAATCCTCGATGCATCATTAAGCAGCTAGAACCTCAAACTCGGGATCCTCGGGCCCTAGAGATGGCGCGGCGGTTCTTCGATACCGAAGCTAAGGTGCTGTATCAGCTGGGTAATCATCCTCAAATTCCAACTCTGCTGGCTCACTTCGAAGATAACCAAGAGTTTTATCTCGCTCAAGAGTATATTGAGGGCACTCACCTAAGCCGAGAGTTCGTCAAAGGGGTTTCCTGGCCCCAGGCTCGAGTCGTCCTGCTGATGCAGGAAGTCCTCAAGGTGCTGCTGTTTGTCCACGATCGCCAGGTCATTCATCGGGACATTAAGCCCTCTAACCTGATTCGTCGATTCCAAGACAATCAAATCGTGCTGATCGACTTTGGGGCCGTCAAACGGGTCAGCACCTCCCCCCTGCGGGAACTCGACACCGGCAGCACCAATCTGACGGTGGCCATCGGCACCCAGGGCTATATGCCTAATGAGCAGTATGCGGGCAAGCCTCGATACAGCAGCGATGTCTATGCTGTGGGCATGTTGGGGATTCGGGCTCTCACCGGCATTCATCCCCGAGATATCTTAGAGAACCTGGCCACTGGAGAACTCAACTGGCGGCAGCATGCCCCCAGCGTGGGTCCGGCCCTGGCGGAGGTGATCGACACCATGGTGCGCTGTGACTTTCGCGATCGCTACCCGACCGCCTTGGAAGCCTTAAGCGCCCTGAATAATCTGCCTGAAGCAGAGTGCAGTATCTACCTGAGCGGCACATCCTACCCCACATCCATGGCTGCCGCTGGGGCAACGGAGTCGGTTTTGACTACGGGGCAGGCGACCGACAACGCCATGGAAGCCCTCCACGGTGATGACAGCAGCACATTTTTATACGGCACGGCCCAAACCGTGATTTTTGACCCCAATGGCAGCGAGTTCGCCTCCGGTTTTAACAGGGCAGGGCTCCCCGGACTGAGGCACCAGGAAGACGATGGCCCCTCCGAGGGGACAGAAGCCAGCGATCGTGGGAATACCCCCAGCCAGTCTAGGGATTCTCAAGAAGAGGCTAGCCCTACCCGAGCTGCCAGACTAGGCGGCTGGTTTCCCCTGGCTTGGATTAAAAACCACCCTCCCTTGCCCAAACCGGTCCTGATCGGCCTGGCCCCGGTGACCATCGTCACCGTCCTGGCGATCGTGGCCGTCGTCGAACAGCGGCGCCCCCATCCGCTACAGGCCTCGGCGGCTGACCTTGATCTACCCTCAATTCCCGATCAGGTCTTGGCTATTGTCTCGCCAGAAGCCATGGCGGCGTTTCAGGTTAAGCAGGCCGACCAGTCATTTTTAGCAGGGGACTTGACCGCCGCCATGGCCGGATACGAAGCCGCCATTCAAACTAAGTTTGACTATGCCCAGGCTCACCTGGGACGGTGTCTGACATTTCTGGAACTGCAAAAGCCCAATGAGGCCACGGTAGCCTGTAACGATGCCCTTGCCTATCGAGGCTATTTCCCCCAGGCGGTGAGGGCAAAAGGTCAGGCCCTGGAGCAGCAGGATCGTCTTTTAGAAGCCCTGAACTACTACCAAGAAGCGAATCGCCAGATGCCCGCGATGTTTCAAGCCTGGCTTGATCGGGGGCGGGTGCTCCATCGGCTAGGCCGCTCCGCAGAGGCCATCGACGCCTTAGATCAGGCGATCGCCCGCGATCGCCGCTCCGTAGAAGCCTGGACCATTCGAGGCAAAGCTAACTGGGCCCTGACCCGATTTGACCAGGTGATCGTTGATTTGGATAAGGCGCTGATGCTGCAGCCCGACTACCAGCCCGCCGTCGAGATGCGTCGGCAGATCCGTCAGCAGCTAGGTCGGTAAGGGAAAGTGGCAGGGGATGAAGCATAAGGAGTGAGGAGCGAAGTAATCCCCCTTATCGCCTTATCTCGCCACCTGCCTGCGTCCCGCGTCAGGCCCCCGCCTCGTTCACTGGACTCACCTTGGCCCGATACAGCAGTCTTTCCTTCTGGCGATAGCCGGTATAGCGCACTCGCACCGGATCCCCTGGTTCAGCGCTGCCGTCCATGAGTTGGTGCTGCTGCGGATCGAAGGGAATTTCTGCGCCGACGGCGGCAATCTGCTCCACCTGCCAGTTCTCTAGCAGGGTTTCTATCGGGCACATCAGGGGGATCAGGCGGGCGGCGGGTACCGCCGGGTTTTGACTAGCGGCGTGGGCGGCGGTGGGCCACTGGAGCAGCCAGGATTCTAAGGTGTTTAGGACCTCGGCTTGAAATTCTTCTCGAAGGACTCGTTGCTGCTGCTGAAGCTGTTGCTGGAGGCGCTGATACTCCTGCTGGATTGCTTCGATTTGGGGCTTGGAGGCGGGATCGGAGGTGGCAGAAAAGTCGGCAACCAGCGTCGGCAGGGATATTCCTAAGACCTGGGCCAGGGACTGGAGATCGGCTAAGCGGATGGAGGCGATCGCCCCGCCCCGTAGCTGGCGCAGGGTCCAGGTGGATACCCCAGCGGCATCGGCTAAGGCCCGGAAGCTGGCGATCCCTGCCGCCTCCATTCTGGATCTGAGCTGATCGGTATAGTCCAAGGCTATTCCCCGGCGGCTACGATCTCAAGCTTACAGCCAAGGGCCAGCCGCGCCCTAAGCCAGATGCATTCTCAGTACCGACTGGGGGGCCCGGCGCACCCGACAGCGAATGGTGTCGTGGCCGAGACGGCGGCAGGCTTCGTAGCGATGGCAGCCGGAAAAACCGTAGAACTGTCCCTCCACCTCTAGTACATCAATAGGCTCCTGGAGGCCAATTGCCTGGATGGACTCCATCAGGGATTGAACTTTCGCTGGGTCGTTCTGGCGGTAGAGGGGCCGACGAATTTGGTGAATGGGGATGTCTTCGATTCGCATGGATGTTGAAAAACCCTAGCTTTATTGTACTCATAATGAGTACGAGTTAAGGCGATTTTGAGGAAATCGTTTCAAGAATCTCTGTAAACTCTATTCCCAGCGGCTAGAATTGCAGTGCTTCTAACCGTCGTGATTTTCTCTCGTTGCATGGGTTTTAATCCGCACGCTTTACTGGCTGGACTGACGATCGTGGTAGCCTCGCCGCTGGCGGTGCAGGCCCAGTCTGTGACTAACCCGGAAATTCAAGTGGGGGTGGTGCAGCGCTTTGGCAGCGACCCTGACGATCAGCTCACCCTGGAACCCCTGACGGGGGATCAGCTCACCCTGACCTTTACCACCGGACCAAAGGTGGAGACGGTGCGCACCACCAAAGTGGTTTTAGAAACCGTTGAGGCTCCCCTATTGGCCCCAGAACTGGCGGAGCGGGTGGTACTCAGCAGCCATGGTAGCTTTGAGAGCGCTGAAGATAGCGCTAATCAGTGGCGGGCTCGAGGCATTGAGGCAGAAATCGCCCAGCCTGATAGCTGGGAGGTCTGGGCCAGTCGCGAAGTCTACTCCAGTCCTTTGCTGCGGCGACTGCTGCTGCAAAATCTCCAGGAGCAGGGCTACACCACGGCATTCCTGGACAGCGAGGTTCTGGCGGCGACTCCGAAGGCGGCCTTCATCGCCAACGGGTTTCGCTACAACCGCGATCGCGTCGAAATCACCAGCAACAACCGCCGCATCCGAGTCACCCAGGGGGAGAACACCTCCGGAGCGCGACTCTACGGCGGTGAACTGCGGCTTCAACCCAACGCCTACGGCACCTACACCCTGGTGAACGAGGTGCCAATCGAAACCTATTTACGGGGCGTGGTACCCCACGAAATCGGGGCCGGGGCTCCCCAAAATACCATCGAGGCCCAGGCGATTCTGGCTCGCACCTATGCCCTGCGAAACCTGCGCCGGTTTGCTATTGACGACTACGAGCTGTGCGCTAGCACCCACTGTCAGGTGTACTGGGGGCTGGGGGGAACCTATCAGAAAACCGATCAGGCGATCGCCGCTACTAACGGCCAGGTGCTTACCTATGGCAATGAGCTGGTGGACGCCCTCTATTCCTCCACGACCGGTGGCATTACGGCCCCTTTCAGCGATGTCTGGAACGGCCCCGATCGCCCCTACCTGAAGTCGGTAGTGGACTCCACCCAAAATGTCTGGGATCTGGCCAGCTTTCCTCTGAATATCGAAGCCAACTTCCGGCGGTTCATCTCCCTCGATCAAGGTTTCAACGAAGAAGAGTGGGCTCATTTCCGCTGGCAGGCAGAAAGTTCTCTGGCGGAAGTCACTCAGGATCTCAAAACCTACCTCCAGGCCAAGCAGCATCCTCTAGCCGGGTTTAACCGGATCACCCAGATGGCGGTCACCGAACGGGCCGCTTCCGGACGGATTCAAATCCTGTCGGTGGCTACCGATATCGGCCAGGTAGATCTGGACAAAGACGAAGTCAGACGCGCCCTATCGGCTCCCCGCAGCCAGCTTTTCTACGTAGAACCGATCCTCGAAACCCCGGCTCCGACCACCAAAGCTGAGCCTGATTTTCCAACCAAGGCGAATCAGGTACCAGAAATATCGCCCCCGGACGGATCTGAAGCCCAGGCTCAGGGGCCCCAACCGATACTAAAGGGATTTCGATTTATCGGCGGCGGCTGGGGGCACGGCGTCGGTATGAGCCAGGCAGGATCCTATCGGCTAGGAGCGTTGGGCTGGTCGAGTGAGCGGATTGTGGAGTTCTACTATCCTGGAGCAACCGTTCAGACTCTGAATCCTTCGCTGGTGTTCTGGCAAGAGCCCCCATCTGAGCCAACGACTGCAACGACCTCGCTCTCTGGCAGTCCCTAGACGCGGCCTATCCTGTGCTGCTGTCGTATCTACCTCAAGTACAAAAAGGCAGGTCGCCTAAGCAACCTGCCCTGTCTCTTATACACATCT
>PYEQ01000287.1 GCA_003017785.1 filamentous cyanobacterium CCP5
GAATGAGAAGTGATTCGGCCCGTGCGGGGGCGATCGGGGGAATGGCCCGTGTGGTTTTTAGAGGTGGAAACCGAAGAGGGCAAGCTCAAAACCCTGCGGGTGCTCCACGAGTCTGCCCAGGGGGAGTTCGATGCCAAGCTAGATTTTTTGGCCAAAGAGCAGCGATGGATGGAGTTTTGGGACTTCAAGCAGCTGTTTCACGAGTTGGACTACGCCTACAGCCTGACCATCCATAAAAGCCAGGGTTCGACCTTTCAAGACGTGTTTGTAGATCTGCCCTCGATGCGGTCGAACCGCAATGCGATCGAACGCAATCAGCTCTGCTATGTAGCCTTTACCCGGGCCGCCAAGCGGCTATTTGTCTATCAGTAAAGAATGCCCAAAAGCCCCTATCAAGGTAGGCGATTGATTAGAGTTTGGTCTTTAGTTCGCTGCCACTAAGGTTTGCTCGTAGCTGTCTGAAGTGCGCGAGACATGAGCTAGTTTTGTTAGCTGCACTCTTACTTTTCTGAGTAGCGTTCTGTGGAAAATATCGCGGCTAATCCATCCATGCAGCACCAGAATTTCCTCTAAAGACAGGCCGGTGTGATGCTGATCGTATAGGGCAACGCTGACCTGGCCCGCCGTGAGTAGCCCCTCCTCAAAGAGTAAGTGGCATATCTGGTAGGAGCGGCGCAGGGCAGGATATTCAGAAGCAGAACCGGTTTCAAAAGCACCCATGGGAATCATCAACATTAAGTACCAAAAGCTCATTCTTTATGAGCTTTCGAGATCCGCCGGTTCGATCAGGAAACTAGAGGCCCGTTGTCCGCATTCTTTGCGTAGCTTTTATATAAATTAAGAATTTAAACGAAACTTCGGTTAGGACAGTTTAGCCAGCAGCTTGGAAACAACCTAAACTCCTTCGGACCATGGTGAGCTTTTAAGGTCAAGTCTGCCCCAACGGGAATGCATGCCGTAGCGGCCCTCTAGGAGTAACGAAATGTGTTGTTTTCAGGCTAATAGCGGTGGGCTGGCGATAACAGTTGAAATTGTCCATGTGTCTGCAGGCCGATCAACCCTAGATTCCCCACGGAGGTCACCATGGCCGGCTACGATCCCGATTTCCTTGGTCAACCCCTGCCCCTGCCAGATTTCTCCCCCGGCCTAGTCGGGGACGTGCTCGAAAAGTTAGAGCTGACAAACGGCATCTATGCCCAGTACCACAACTACACCGTCGTCATGAGCAGACGGCTGCGCACCCCTTTATTCGCGGCCCTCAACATTGATCAGAGCCGCTTCAAAAGCATCAGCCGTTCCGACGACTGGCGCATCGACACCCGCATCGGGGCCGAATACCAGCTCAACAACGACTACTACAATCGCAACCCTTGGGACCGTGGCCACCTGGCCCGCCGGGCCGCCGCCGCCTGGGGAGACACCAGCCGGGAAGCCAAGCACGCTTCCGACGATACCTTTTTCTTCTCAAACGCCACCCTTCAGCACGAGAATTTCAACCAGGATGAGTGGCTAGCCCTGGAGGAATGGGTGCAAAACCTGACCCTCGACTCCACTGATCGCATCAGCGTAATTTGCGGCCCTATTTTTGGGGAAACGGCCCGTTCCCTTACCCCCTCTGGCCGACCCACTGCCCTGATTCCGTCGGCGTTTTTCAAAGTAGTGGCCTTTATCAACCAGGAGAACGCCCTAGAAGTGCGGGCCTTCATGATGTTGCAGGATGAAGAAGCCCTGCGGGATAAAGGCGGCAGGCAACTGTTTAACTTCCAGCGCTATCAGGTATCGGTAACTGAGATTGAGGAGCGAACCGGCCTGCGGTTTCCGCCCCAGGTACCCGATGGCAACCCTTTGTTTTTTAACGAAAATCCAGCCGCTGCAGTAGAGCTGAATGTGCAGACCTTTCCCGAACACATCGAGGTGGACTCCCCTGAAGAGATGATTGCCAAGGGGGAGCTCCGAGAAACGGTGCTGGACGATCAGGTGGCTATTTTCATCGCCGCCGCTCTGGTGAACGCCTCTGGAGATGAACGATTGGGAGAATGGGTTTCGATTATTAACCTGACCAATGAGCCGGTAAATTTTGAGGGCTGGAAGCTGAAAGACCCGGAGGATGAACTGGAAATCTCCGGCTCCCTAGGTCCTGGGGAGGCGATGCGAGTGGGTCCCCTATTGCCGATTCAGCTGGCAAACCGGGGCGGCACCCTGTCCCTGTACAATCCAGCCGGGGCCAGGATCGACCGGGTCAAATATCCGGTACAGCCAGCCATTCTGGAAGATAAGCCGGTGGTGTTTGCCATGCGGGATATGACGATTACTGGCTAAGACGGAACTTGCCAGCTGAATGTGATTACTGGGCCAATTTATATCGAGGATGCGGAACCCGGTGACATGCTTGAAGTCAGGGTGCTTGATATTGCACTCCGTACTCCCTTTGGGCGGAAACCCCGACCCACTCCATCCCCATGGGTGAAGCGGTTGACCGCAC
This sequence comes from filamentous cyanobacterium CCP5, assembly GCA_003017785.1. Classification (GTDB taxonomy): domain Bacteria; phylum Cyanobacteriota; class Cyanobacteriia; order Phormidesmidales; family Phormidesmidaceae; genus CCP5. The sequence goes on from PYEQ01000287.1 coordinate 2,483, forward strand.
GCTGATTATCCATGGGATGGTCCCCAAGAGCTTATTTAACACTAATCGACCCGATTGGACAGACAAAGAAGGCTGAGATCTAGTCTTCTGAAAGCAGCTGATGCTGAATAGCCAGATGGAGCACACCTGCTCTAGAGTCATGCTGGTTGCCAGAACCGATGTTGCAAATTGCATCGGCAGACGATCGCTAAGCGCTAGAAGGCCGAAAATTGAGATGGGAGCCTGGCTCCTAGGCCACAGGCAGGCTCCCTCAAGCGATTATGAGTCGGGAGGTTGCTATGGCATCCGTTAAGGTTTCCTCAAACGCAACTCGCTATGGTCAAGATGTGGCTATCCGCCAGTTTCAGCTGACGGCGGATGAGCCTGTATCAGCGGGCGGTGACGATGCCGGCCCGGCCCCCTTTGAGTGGGTGTTGGCGGGCCTCGGATCATGCACGGCCATGACCGTGAAGATGTATGCCGATCGCAAAGGCTGGGATTTGCAGCAGGTGTCGGTAAATCTAAGCCACAAAGTGGAAAATCACCAGCATCTGATTCAAATCGACCTGGCACTCTCAGGCCACCTCGACGACAGGCAGCGACAGCGGCTCCGTGAAATTAGCGATCGCTGCCCGGTTCATCAACTGCTGACGGCCTCGGCCACCATTCAAACCCGGCTGATGGAAACAGCCCAAGCTGCTTAGCGCTGGAGGACAGATTCTTAAATGGGTCAGCGATCGCCACCGGTCTCGTAACCGGCGACTACAGCTTCTGGCCGTCTTGCTGGGAAGGAGCAAGCATCGCCTTGAGCGTGCTGAAGGAAAATTGCAGGCTGTGGAAGAGGAGTCCCTGACCGAATTTCTAACCTAGGTCTATCCCTAAATCGATGGGGCTAAGCAGATTGGGAGATACGTCATGAAACACCTCCAGGATTGGTTTAGCGGCAGCCAGGGGTTAGATCTCTACTATCAAAGCTGGCAGCCAGAGACATCGGCAAAAGCAGATGTGGTCATGCTCCATGGTCTGGGCAGCCACAGTGGTTGGTTTATGAATCTCATTGAACCGCTGGTGGCAGCCGGGTATGGCATTCATGCTTTTGATCTCAGGGGTCACGGCCTGTCCCCAGGCCCCCGAGGACACGTGGATCGCTGGAGTGACTATCGCAATGATTTGCACACGTACCTGCAGCTGATCCGAACTCAGCCGCCAGAACGCCCCTGCTTTGCCCTGGGTCACAGCCTGGGAGGCATGATCCTGCTGGAATATGCCCTGCACTACCCGGACGCCCTTTCAGGGCTAATCGCCCTGGCCCCTGCCCTGGGGTCGGTGGGTGTCTCTCCGTTCAAGCTACTTTTAGGCCAGATCCTGTCCTGGGCCTGGCCCACCTTCACCTTAGATACCGGCCTGGATCACAAAGCCGCCTCCCGCGATCGCGCCGTTATTCTTGCCTACGAAACCGACCCCCTGCGCCACACCCAGGGCACGGCGCGCCTGGCCACAGAATTCTTAAAGACCCGGCGGTGGGTGCGCGACCGGCTATCAGACCTGAGGGTGCCGACGTTATTTCTCCACGGCAGCAGCGATCCGGTGGTCTTGCCAGAGGGTGGCCGAATGGCTTTCGATCGCATCCAAATTCCGGACAAAGAATACCGAGAATATCCCCAGGGATATCACGATTTACACAATGATATCTGCGCCCCGACCGTGGTTCGAGACATTCTTTACTGGCTAGAACGCCATGTTCAGTCAAAACCACGATTTTGCCCGATCCCAATGTCTTAGTAATCGGTGCTGGCTCCTAAACAAAGCCTATTCCGGCTGCCAAAGTCACTCAAAAATCAGCCAACAACCATCGAACCAAATACAGGAAAATTGATCCTGGACTGTTTAATTCTAGAAATGAGACCGCTGTCCTCCATGGGATTAGCTCAAGAATCGATCAACTACTACTTAAAGAAAGGATAAGATTCTTTTCGCTTCCGAGGTAAAACCCAACCATGGGCAGGCAAGCTCCATAGTCTCGAGGCTATACTAACTACATAGGATTGCCCCAAAGGTCATGCATTCGGCGTCCCTGGAAAGACCAATCAAAATCATCAAGTCGGGTAAAAAATATTTGAATTGATGATTTTCATGGCAATAAAAATCCTTGGTTCAACCTGATTTCCAATGCCGGATCAACCACCTCAATGCCTGCATTCATCAACATAAGCTCCCATCATTTTCCATGGATTCAGGCTCCAGCTCCCGTTCACTTAGGTCTAAAAGGTCTAAGTCTAGCTGATCCATGCTGTTATCTAGCTCAAGCAAGTTGTCGGATAGTCAGGCCGTTTTGTCCCCTACTCTCCTTGACTTAGGGTTGACTGCCATAGCCAATGGTCGCCCTGATTTCTCTCTTTAGCCGTAGCAGCCGTTAGGGGTAATTTCATTTGTCTAACGGAAGCGATATTTGCGCTTCAGCTGACCATGGATGATGCGTCTTTTTTGCCCAAGCCTCTGCCGCCTAAGCCTCGCCGACGGGGACAGACCCGAACCAATAGAGAGAGGCGAGGGCTCCAGCCATCGGTCCCACCATCTCAACTCCAGGAACCGCCGACCTTAGAGGTTGACCCCGGTACCCTGTCCCTCGGCCAAACGCTGATTTCAATCCTGGATCTGGGCTGTGGCCACCCCGGCAGCGATCAGACCCTCAACCAGTGGCGCCATCATCAATGGCAGTCGATCTCCTTCCAGGAGCTGCGTCAGGGGGTTGAAGAGATTGCCCTGGGGCTGCGATCGCTGGGAGTGCAGTCGGGCGATCGGATTCCCCTGGTAATGCATAGCGATGGGGATTTTTGTCGGGTAGACCTGGGCAGCCTGCTGGCCGGGGCAGTGAATGTGCCCGTCGACCTGACCCAGACCATCGAGAACATCCTGTTTATTCTGAATAACACCCAGGCCAAGGTGATGGTGATATCTGATCTGGCTCTGCTGGATCAGCTGGTGCCCTACCTGTGGGAAGCATCTGCCCTAGAGCGGATTATCGTGGCCCAGGTGCCCGCCGACTGGGTCAAGGTGCGCACCTCCCTGACGCATCAGCCCCAGGCCTCGTCATCCCTGACCCATGAGGTGCCGACCCCCTGGGAATGTCTCTACATTCCTCAACTGCTGGGCGATGCCCCAACAGAAGACCATGGCGCTCGCTCAGTGCCCCCCTGCATTCAGCTGATGTCCCTGGGGGAAGTCCAGGACCGGGGCCACCGGGAGTGGAGCCCCGCAGCAGTAGCAACCCTGCGATCGGCGATCGCCCCCGGCGACCTGGCCACGATTATCTACATCGCCAGCGAGACTCCGCGGCTGAAGGGGGTGATGCTGACCCACGAAAATATTTCTGCCAATGCTTTGACGGCTTTTTCCAGTTTCCCAAATTTGCAAACCGGAGCCGAAGAGGTAGCCCTGCTGTTTTTACCCCTGACCCACATCTTCGCTCGGGTCTTTCTCTACGGGCACCTGGCCTATGGCCACACCATTTATCTATCGGACCCGAATCACCTGATCAAGCATCTGCAAAGGGTCCGCCCGACCCTGATGATCACCGTGCCGCGCCTGCTGGAGAAAGTATATGAGCGCCTGCTGGAGCGCAGCACCCGGCTCAAAGGGGTTGACCATCGGGTTGTCGCCTGGGCCTGGAAGCTGGCCCAGCGGTATGACCTGGAGCGATCGCCCCAGGGGCTCTATGCCCTGCAGCTGCAGCTGGCGGATCGGCTGGTGTTCTCCAAGTGGCGGGCGGGGTTTGGCGGTCGCCTTAAAACCCCGATTTTCGGGGGGG
>PYEQ01000288.1 GCA_003017785.1 filamentous cyanobacterium CCP5
CCGTTGGAGGGGCTGTCGGTTCAGTCCTGTACGGACTGGCAGCAGGGATTAGACCTGCCAGCGCTCCAGGCCGTGGTAGTGGCGACCCCGGCAGCGACCCACGAGCCGATCATTCGCGCCGCCCTAGAGCGTGGCCTGCACGTACTTTGCGAAAAGCCCCTGACCTTAGAGACTGCGGCCTGCACCGCCCTCTGCCAGCTCGCCCAGGCCCGCCACTGTCAGCTGGTGGTGGATCACACCTATCTGTTTCATCCGGCCGTGCAGCGGGGACGACTTGCCCTGGCCGATCTGGGGGCCTTGCGCTATGGCTACGCCACCCGCACTAATCTGGGTCCGATTCGCAATGATGTCGATGCCCTCTGGGATCTAGCCATTCACGATGTCGCCATTCTCAGCTATTGGCTCAACCAGCGGGTGGTTCGAGTCAAGGCCACAGGCACCGTCTGGCTCCAGCCCGAACCCCGCCCCGGATTTCCCCAGGGATTACCGGATGCCGGCTGGATTGTTCTCACCTTTGCCAATGGCTTCCAGGCAACTATTCACGTTAGCTGGCTTAATCCTGATAGGCAGCGCCGTCTGGGAGTGGTAGGCGATCGCGGCACCCTTGTATTCGACGAAATGGCTGACTCGGTGCTGACCCGCTACGGGGGAGAGAGCCACCGCCAGGGAGCCGATTGGCTGCCAACTCAAGTCCAGGCGATACCCCTATCCTTTGCCCCGGCGGAGCCGCTCCGGCAGATGTGTCAGCATTTTCTCGACTGCGTGATCCAGCAGCGACCCTCGGCCATTTCGTCCGGCTGGCTGGGCCGCGACCTGGTGGCCATTCAGGAGGCGATCGCCCAATCTCTTACCACCAACCAAGAAATCACCCTACCCTAAAAGAAAATCCCGACTAAGCATGAAGGGTCTGACCAGCTATCACCTGAAGCTGCTAGCCGCTGGCTTAATGGTGGTTGATCACCTGGGCGCGGTGTTTTTCCCTGAGGCCGACTGGCCGCGGATGATCGGCCGGATCAGCTTTCCTCTATTTGTCTGGCTGCTGGTGCAGGGAGAAGCCCACACTAAAAGCATCGGCCGCTATGGTCTCAGGCTAGCCCTGCTGGGGCTAATTTCCCAGCCGATCTATCAGCTTATCTTTGATGTGGATCGGTTCAATATTCTGTTTGAGCTGCTGATAGGGCTGGCCTGCCTGCGGGTAACCCGCCATCGGCCCTGGCCGATGCAGGCTGCAATCTGGCTGCTGGCGGCGGGTGCGACCGAGCTGTTTGACATCAGCTATGGCAGCTACGGCATCGGCCTGATTTGGCTGACCCGGTACTTTCAACCAACCGTGATTTGGGGCCTGGGCTGGGCCGGGTTTCACCTGGTCTGGGTGCCGCTAATGGGCGCATTTCAACTGCCCGCGATCGCCGCTCCCCTGCTGTTTTGGGCGGCTAACGGCGATCGCGGCCCCAGGGCCCGCTGGTTCTACATTTTCTATCCCGGACATCTGCTGCTGCTGCTGCTGGTGGAGGGATTTTTGATGCCATAGTAGGGGATGCTGGATTAGAGCAAAACCCCCAGGAAAGCGCCCAATATTTCTGCCAGTAGCGCCGCGAATAATGGCTAACTCATCTCGCGTTTTTGGTTTGCTTGCGAGGGCAATCGCCCTTATGGGACTGGTCGAACTGCCAGGCAATCGCCTGGCCCAGGCCCAGGTTCCCGACCTGCCTCCCGCCTACTGGGAAGCGGTTAACGATGCCAGAGTTGCCGAACCTAACGAAATTTATCCAAATCTGACGGCGATTACGGACCATAACCACCGGCTACGGCGAGACGATCGCGATCGCGTTTTAGTTGTCACCTGGTCCGGCTGGAACGGCTACTCCCAGAATGCAGGCAGCCTTCTAGTGCTGACCCGGGAGCTCTGGGTAACCGTCGCCCCCGACCTCCAGCAGTTCTGTCGGGCCTATCACCCAACCGCCACCATTTCCCTCGCGGCTCGGCTCAACCAGCTGCTCGGCCTGCCCCCCGACAGTGGCAACCGTCAGGTAATCGAACTCTGGGTAGACCCCCAATATCTGTTTCGCCCCAGCCCCGACCCGGAAATCAGCGATCGTGAAGCAGAACTGGCTTTTCGCACCGCCAATCCTTTTGTCACATCATCCCCTGACTATCAGCACTGGTTCTACACCCAGTACGATCAGCGCTACCAGCACAACGGCCAGCCCGTTACGCCCATCAGCTTTGATGGCATAAACATCCCCTACCCCTGGACCCAGCTGGGATATACCTACGACTGGGGCAGCGCCGCAGACTGGCAGGAGGTCTCTCCGGGCCGCCCTGACCATATTGGGCTGAGCGAATTTGTGGTTCAGGCTTGGTCACCGATTTCGGTGCATTCTGCCCAGAGTGCTGAGGCTTACTGCCAGTGATCGTCAGGTCAGCCAGGGGGCCAGCAGCGGTCCCAGAGTCGACAGCGGGGCAGGCTGCATATCTCCCCGAAAATCCAGGATTTGCACGAGCAGCAGATAGCCGATCGCCAGCAGCAGAGAAATCACTCCGGTAAGAATAGCAACGACTTTAGAACGATCCATGGCGGCGAAAAATCTGGGTATCCTGGGTTGTGTTTCTATAGATTGACACAAAACCTGCGGCCATGAGTTCTGCCACCCTCGAGCCTCCCACCACCAAGACTGCCGTCGTTGAAACCTACAACCTCAGCAAGGCCTACCGCACCGGCTTCTGGATGAACCAAAAGGTAGAGTCCCTGAAGCAGTGCTCCCTGACGGTCCATCAGGGGGAAACCTTCGGGCTGCTGGGGCCGAATGGGGCGGGAAAGACCACTCTGTTAAAGATGCTGCTGGGGGTGCTGCGCCCCACTTCCGGGCGGGCGCGGCTATTGGGCGAACCGGTGGGCGATCGCAGCGTCAAAGAGCGCATCGGCTACCTGCCAGAAAACGCCTATTTCTACGACTTTCTCACCGGCTGGGAGTTTCTGCGCTATTCGGCGGGGCTGTTTGGCATTCCAGGGGCAGTGCAGACCAAGCGCATTGAGTCTTTGCTAGATCTGGTGGGGCTGACCAAGGAAACCGCCAAGAAGAAACAGCTCCGGCAATATTCCAAAGGCATGCTGCAGCGCATCGGCATGGCCCAGGCGCTGATTAACGACCCAGACGTGGTGTTTCTGGATGAGCCGATGTCGGGCCTCGACCCCACCGGGCGCTTCCAGGTACGGGAAATTATTCTCTCCCTGAAGCAGCAGGGCAAGACGATTTTCTTCAACAGCCACATTCTGTCGGATGTGGAAGTCATCTGCGATCGCATTGCCATTTTGGATCGGGGGGATCTGGTGTGCGTTGGCAGCCTGCAAGAACTGCTCGGCATGGGTGAGCACTACATGGTCAAGGGACGGGGCGGCGATCCGGCCCGACTCCAGGAACTGCTGGGCAGCTTCGAGGTACAGGGGGGCCACTGGCACGGCCAGGTCAAAGGCGATCTGACCAGGACTATTGCCTCCCTTAAATCCGCCAATGCCCAAATCACCATGATTCAGCAGGCTCGCCCTTCCCTGGAAGAGTTCTTCATGCAGCAGATCCGGCAGCGGCGGCAGGCATAATTGCCTAAATACGCCTAGATTGGGCCTATGCCCTTCACTGGCCGCTCCATAAGTTATCAATAACCACCCAAATTACCCCGGCGTTTGGCCTCCTGCTCGGCCCAGCGAAACACCCCAATGCCGATTGCAAAATAGACCAATCCGTTGGCGATCGCTACGGCTAGTCCACTCCCATTCAGCCCCAGATCTCGGGCCATCAAATCCCTGAGAAGAGCCGTACTGGGCAGCATCGGCAGCAGGTAGCCCAGCCACTCCCCAACGCCGCTCCATTCTTCCGTGGGGGCAGCAATCAAAAATAGCAGGGCAAATTGAAACACCCCCAGCACCTGCTGCACCCGCTTAAAGATCAGCGCGCAGGCCCCCATGAAAAAGGCCAGTCCGTAGCCCGCCAGCAGCAGGGTCGCCAACGGCAGCAGCAGCACCAGGGGAAAGCTCAGACGGCTGCCGGTAATCCCCATGATGATCAGCAAAATGCCTACAATCAGGGTCAGCCTCAGGGCTAGGCTGGCCACGGCCCTGGCCAAAAACACCCGAGGGGCACCGAAAGGAGACAAAAACACCTGCTCCAGGGTGCCGCTTTGGGCTTCTAGCTGGAGGTTGTTGGCGATGTCGTTGACGATGTAGAGCACCAGGGTCCAGAGCACGTAGCCCACGACGATGGCATCGAGGCGATCGCCCAGGCCCATGGCGGGTCCGGCCATGTACTGGGCGCTGGCAAACAGTCCATAAAATACCGAGGTAATAATCACGATGCCACCAATTACCTCAGCCGGATAGCGGATGAACTGAATCCACGTCCGTTTCAGCTCAGCGAATAGCAGTTCTCCCACGGGGCACTATGCTCCATCAACGATGGAATCATTGTAAATAAATGTAAACAGCCCATGGCGATTCTGATCTGCGGCCCTACTACCTTTGCCGATGTTGACGGGGTGATTTTTGATAAAGATGGCACCCTGGCTGACTCACGACCCTTCCTAGCGGAGCTGGCCGAGCAGCGTTCCCGGTACGTCAATCAAACAGCCCCCGGCAGCTTTGTCCCCTTAATGCAGGCATTTGGCTGTGCCAGGGACGAAATGTACCCCGAGGGGCTAATGGCAGTTGGATCCCGCCAGGAAAACCTGATCGTTGCAGCTGGTTTTGTTGCCCAGAGCGGCTGTAGCTGGCTGGAAGCCATGGCGGCCGCCGCCGCCGCCTTTGAGGCCGCCAGCCTGGCCATGGGAACTAAGGCTGAGCGGACACCGCCCTTTCCCGGTACGGCGGCCATGCTCTCTCGGTTGGCTACCAGTTCTGTGCCCCTGGCCATTCTCTCCAGCGACTCCCAGGGGGAGGTAGACGCCTTTGTGGAGCGGTATCAGCTCCAGCCCTATCTGGCCGGCTGGCTGGGCACCCAGCCCACAGATCCCCCCAAGCCAAATTCGGAACTGCTGCGGAGGCTCTGCCGGCGGCTCAGGGTGGATCTGACTCGGATTGCCGTCGTCGGCGATACCACCGTTGACCGGGAGATGGCTCGCTTAGCCCAGGCGAAGGCATTTATTTCGGTGTCCTCTGCCTGGGGCGGTGGGGCGGTGGACCAGGCCGACGCAGTCCTAGACTCCTGGGATGATCTGAGGCTGGTGTCAGATCATCCCTGACTCCAATGGGCCCTAGAAGGGAAAGCGGGGAATGGGAATGGCGTCTCGAATTTCATCCACCAGGCGATCGCCCAGTCTGCGGGTGATGGCATTGGCCACCGCATTGACCGCAGCATTGGTAAAGCCGGAATCTCCGGTGGCGGCGACATCAAATACGCAGCCATCTAGGAGGGCTTCCTCTACTCCCGCTGCCTGACAGGAATTCAGCGCCGATCGCACCTGCACTGGAGCAACCCCGTTGAGGGTAAAAGCCTGGCTAGGAAAATCCAAATCGGTAAACGAGGCCGTGGTTTGCCCCGGCAGGTAGTCGAACAGGGATTCTGGCGATCGCACCCGCCAGCTATCGCCAAACTGACGGTACAGGCTGTCAAAGTAGGCATCTTCAATCTGCCCGACCGGGATCACCGCCGGTAGCGCCCGATCTAGCGTGTTAGAAGCCAGGCTGTAGGTAGACTGGGCCGGAACGACAGTGCCATCTCGCCCCATCAGATCGTCCCGGGTCGTGCGGTTGAAGTTGCCCAGCAAACCGATCATTTCCTCCCGATGGTCAGGGCGCAGCAGCGGCATGATGTTGAAGAATTGGCTGCCGCTGACGGTAATCGTATTTACCCGCACCTGGTCGCCACTGGGCCAGATCACACCGTAGTCATCCCCGCCGAGCCGCTGGACTTCACCGCCGTTGTCCAAGGGAATCGCCCCATCTCGGATCAAGACCGGCGCCCCGTCAATCCAGACGCTGCCATCACCACTGTTGGGAAGAGGGCGAACATACAGGGCGACCCGGTGACCGCAGACATTCATGGCGACGGCGGTATTCAAAGACAGATTATTCCGGTTGGCCACCCTTTCCTGACGCACCTGGACCTCAAAGCTGCCATCCGTTGATTTGCTCAGCACATACTCCCCCAGGGTTTGGAAGCTGTAGTGCAGTCCGTCGTAGGTATTGATGTGGGGATCCCCTGTCTCTTATACACATCT
>PYEQ01000289.1 GCA_003017785.1 filamentous cyanobacterium CCP5
GACTTGAGCTATGCCGTGTTAGAACACGCTGATCTCACTAGTGCCATCATGACTCGAGCCGTGTTGGAGGAGGCGAACCTCACCGGAGCATATCTTAACGGCGCTACCCTTGACGGGGCCGATTTACGCAAGGTTAATCTCAGCCGAGCCAAGCTCACTGGCACCAATCTTGTGAATGTTAATCTCGCCGAGGCTAACCTGCGGGGGGCGAATTTAAGCTGGAGTTCTCTCCGGGGGGCTAACCTGCGAGGCGCGACTCTATACCGTACTAAGCTGAGCTGGTCTAACCTCAGCAACGTTGATCTAAGCGAAGCGGTGATGATCAACGCCAAGATGGAGAAGACCAACATCAGCCACGCTAACTTAACCAATACAATTTTGCCCGATAGTCTCAAGGGCGCTGATGGTTAGGAGACTGGGGCGTCTTTGAGGATTTGGGTTCGGTGGCATGCAGCGAAGAGCGAAAAAGTTTGTTAGGCAGGTAAAGGGCCGTCATGGAAGGGGGACTAGTCCTGAGATAGGCCATCATCTGATGCTGTAAAGCCCGGAATCGATGCTGGAGGGCGATCGCCTCAAGCTGAAAGAGCGATGGCAGATAGCCGACTACCTGATTGCGCCGGTTGGCAGCGTGTTCTGTGGTTTCTAACCAAGCGGTGATGCTATCTGGCAGTCCATGGCTGAGGCGTAACTGCAAATACTCGTCGGAAAAACTCTGGGCGTAGGCCGGTGAGAGATAGCTGCGGTAGGTCTTTCCGGCTGATGTTCCCTGTAGGATAAAGCTGAGGCTCACCGCCTGCATGTAGCTGCGGAGCCCTTCGGTTTTGTAGCCAGGAAGCTCCGGCATAAAGGGAACTTGACCAAGTTCAGGGTTAAGATTTTCAGGGTCTCCCACACTGAGATGGGAGCCCCCAACGACGACAATCAGGGCTTTCGGGCCCGAAAGCTCGGTAAATGGCCGAAGCTGCTGACGGGCGATCGGGGTTACCTGGTCTCGACTGCTGGCCAGCATAAGCGTTGGCACCCGCACCTGCTGGAGTCCTTCTGGCCTAAATAGCTGGCCAGTGAGAGGATTCATGACGATCAATCGGGTAATGCGATGATCACTCAGATCGAGGCGGCGAGGGGGCAAATCTGTGGCGGCACATTGCAGCCAGTCGGCTGGAGATAGAGTTGAAATAGAACCGTGCTGACAAAATTCAGCTAAGTTTTCGAGGTCTAACGGGGCTCCCGCCAGGGCGAGGCCGGTGTATCCCCCTAAGGAATGGCCAATGAGCACTGTTTGATCAGTATTGATTCGGCCCCGCAGACTGTACGAATCTTGGTTAAGCTGCTCTAGCCGGTCGAGGACAAAGCTAATGTCTTTGGGGCGATCAATGAACTCAGTGGCGGGGAAAAAATTGGTGTTGCGCCCCTTTTTCAGGTTGGAGGAGGGGGGGGAAACCGCCGCTACATTGCTGCCGGAATGCTCTACAGAGGCTACCGTCAGACCGTGAGAGGCTAGATGCTCAGCCAGATAGGCGTAGAAATGGCGATCGGCAGCAAAGCCGTGGGAGATTATCACTAGAGGCCCGTGGGACTCGCGGCTCCAGTAGAGATCCACGGGCACGGCGCGATCGCGCTGGCGATCGCGCAGGGTCAAGTGCCATTGCTCAACCTTGGCTGGGCCCGGTTGGGCCGGAAAGTGAGATAAAGCAGGAATTCCTGCTTCCTGGGTTTCCAGTTCCTGTTTGAGAACTCGGCTGAGGGCTTCGCTCTCAAGACGGGACAGATTAATCTGTGAGATGAGGGAAATCAGCGTGGTGACGTTAATCTCTAAGGTCTTGTGGGGAATTGCTTCTAGCAGGCCGAAAATGCTGAGCCCGTCGCTATCGGTAGCCGCCATTTCGAAGGCGGTGACAATATCAGCCTCAGACAGGTTGGGCAGCAGAGATTTCAACGTGACTAGCAGCTGCTCACCCCCCGGAGAGTTCAAAAATTCTTCTAGCAGCAGTCCGCCCACGTCCGAATCCACCATGAAGCGGGTTTGTAGGGTCTGCTGTACTTGGGGCGTCAGCAGCGGACGGTAAATCCGCAGCTCCTTAGGCACCCGCCCGGTCTGAGTGAAAGCTTTGAGATCCTGGAGTTGAATCTGCTGGGACAGGGGACCGACTCGAACCTGGATCGATTCAATCGCTGCGACCGGCGACGCCGTCACCCCCCATCCCAGGGTAATCAGGCCCGTCAATGTCGTTGCAAATCGCTGTGTCAGAGCGAGGCGCAACCATCGAGTGAAGCTAGGGTGGGACACAGGCAGTCTATCAATATCTAGGGGGGCAGATGACTTCACAGTGCCCATCTCTTTCTATCCGTTAACTTAACCTAAATGGCTTTTCCCGGTTTTGACGAGGTGAAAAACATCAAGTTTCATGTCGATGGCTGTGAAGTTTTTTGAGGGGGTTGATTGGTTAGAACGATCATCGGCGTCATGGGCCCGGCTGACGCTTCCGCAGTCCAAGTCGAAACGGCCTATGCCCTGGGCCAGGCGATCGCCCGCGAGGGCTGGATTCTATTGACCGGGGGGAGAAACGTCGGGATTATGGATGCCGCCTGTCGAGGCGCTAAAGCTGCCGGAGGCCTAACTGTAGGTATCCTACCGACAGCCACTCCCAGGAATATCTCCTCAGGGGTAGATATTCCAATCCTGACTGGCCTTGGCAATGCCAGGAACAATCTAAATGTGCTCTCCAGTCAGGTTGTAGTTGCCTATGGTTTAGGGCCCGGAACCGCTTCTGAGGTGGCTCTCGCCCTCAAATCAAAACGACCTGTCATACTGTTAGGAGCCGATGCAACGACCCAGAAGTTTTTCCAGGGATTGTCTGGTCAGACGGTGGTTTGTTTAGATGACATTGAATCTGTCATTCAGCAGATTCAGACAATAGTGCATCTGGGAAGTTGTTGAGCTGTTGGCTGCATGGCAGTGACTATGCTTGCGGTTGAATGTCTGGAAGAGTATTTTGGTGATTGATGCTGGATATTCTAGCCCTCTCTTTGTGGCAATCTGTGCCTGCCCAGATTTGATTTGTACAAACTGTGCGAACTAGATTTGTGTAAATCGGATCGCATATTCAGATAAAAGCTCCGCTTCACTGGGATAGATTAAGTCGATTTTGCTTCGGGATTTTCACAGGATTGTCGAAAGGAATTAGAGCTTAGAACATGACGGAAAATACACCTCAATCTAAAGATGAATTCTTGAACCCCCGTAGTAAATATTGGGGAAAGTTCACGCCTCAAAATCTGGCATTCAACACTAATCTGCAGGAATTTACCAACAAGATCGGTTTAATTTGTAGCCTGGAAACCGGTGGTAAAATTTCTTCTATGGAAGCCTATCAGCAAATTAAAGATCTTTGGAAGCAGCTGAAAGCCTCCAAGAAAAATTTGCTCAAAGACGAACCAGCTGAAGACCAGGGTAAGGAGGAATAGACAGGAAGGCTTTGCCTCTGTCCTCGGCACTGTCAGAATGGGCATATCCGCCAAGACCCAGTGCTACAAGCTTATGGCCCAAACCATTACCCTGACCGATAGCCATATTCAGACCCTGGACCTGTCTCCAGCAAGGGTCGTTTTAGATCCTTTAGTGGCTGAATCCGGCTTTGCCAGCAAGGATGTGAACCTCAGCTTCGATATTCAAATTAGTCGAGATCCCACCGATCCTCGAGAGCTGTCGGAAATACCAGAGGTGCGCCTATGGTTTATTCGCCTGGATAGTACCTATCCCTGGCTGCCTCTGATGCTGGATTGGGAGGCTGGCGAACTCGGGCGCTATGCGGCGATGATGGTTCCCCATCAGTTCAGCCCGACGGAGGGGATTCGCTACAATCCCGAAGCTCTCGAAATTTTTGTCATGGGCAAAATATTTGTCATCGCTCGGTGGCTCCGGGAACAGGGAGTGACCAACACGACCCGTTTGAAATTCATGACTCAGATGCTGGGCTATGAGATCGACGACGGTCTGTTTCGGCTGCTATAGCGAGTAAACAACTGGTTTGGACAGTTGCGCGCCGGGCCGTGACCCAGTCATCGGCTTTTGAGCAATATCGATCGCCTAATCTGCCTAGCCAACGGAATAGTTAGCTGAGGCGAATTTCAACGGAGCTGCCGGTGCGTAGCCGTAGGTGTTCCCAAGCGCTACCGCCATTGATGATGATCTCCACCCAGCCGTGGCTGCCAATGCAGGCGGCTAGCTGCCCTAGGTCGATATCGCTATAGGTGCTGACGCTGGGAATGGTTTTATCGGCGATCGCCACCTGCCAGTTGCGGCCTTCTACCCAATAGCCAGGAAGATCGGTAATCAGGTTACCAAAGTGGTCGATGTGCTGAAGGGTGCCTGTGAGCAGAGAGGGCGATCGCTCTGGGTTGGGCACGGGCAGCTTTGCCAGAGTCTGGACATCAATCGCGGGACCTAGATCGCTCAGTAGTTCTCCCGTGGCCAGATGGGCTGCGGCAGGGGCAAAAATATCGCGTCCGTGGAATGTTTGGCTGGGCTGTGGGCTGAGCCAGTAGTCTGGGTTAGATAGCTCGACAGCGGCAATGGGGGAACAGGCCTGCAGCACGCCGCTAAAGATACCGTTGTCAGGGCCGACTAGATATCCCTGGTCAAACTGCACCGCCACTGCCCGGCGCTGGCTACCCACGCCAGGATCGACCACGGCCAGGTGTATGGTGCCCCGCGCAAAATAGGCATAGGCGCTGAGTAAGTGGAATCGAGCGGCCACCAAGTTTTGGGGAGCAATGGCATGGGTGAGGTCAATCAGCCGGGCTGAGGGACAGCGCTGGAGAATGACTCCCTTCATGACACCAACGTAGGTGTCTTGGTAGCCGAAGTCGCTGAGGAGCGTTACTACTGGGGTCATTTCAATTTGATCACAAAATGATTATGGGCGGTCTTGATATCAAACAGATGAGTAGATTTGACCAGCCCACTCAGTTTGCTAAAGCCATAGTTGCGGGAGTCAAACGAAGGAGAAAGCTTGTTAAGCTGTGAACCAAAAGGTCCTAAATGAGCCCAGCCATCCTCATCAGCGATGGCTTCATAGGCGTCTCTGAGCAATTGTTGAAGTTTCCGGTTGACTTTAGCTGATTCTTCTGTCGACGCTGCGCTATCAGTGGTTCCCGGTAGGGTAGTGTCATGTCGGTTAAGGATTTCAGTGAAGATAAATTTATCACAAGCTTCTACAAAAGCTTCAGGGGTTTTTCTTTCGCCAAAGCCATAGACTACTAGCCCCGCTTCTCGAATACGTGAGGCTAAACGAGTATAGTCGCTATCGCTGGAAACGATGCAAAATCCATCAAAGTTTTGGGTGTAAAGCAAATCCATCGCATCAATGATTAAGGCACTATCGGTCGAGTTTTTGCCTACGGTGTAGCGAAATTGTTGTATTGGCAGAATAGAAAATTTGTGTAACTTTCCTTTCCATCCACCAAGCTGAGATGTCGTCCAGTCACCATAAACACGCTTCACATTGGCTGTTCCATACTTGGATATTTCTCTAAATAGTGCTTCGACTAACTTGGGATTAGCGTTATCAGCATCAATTAGAACAGCCAACCGCTTGGTTTTAGAAGTAGTAGAATCATCCATCGACTAGACCTCTGGCAGTTGAATGAGGCTATGCTGCCGAGCGTATTCATAAATAGCGATCGCCGCTGCCGTTTGTACGTTCAGAGATTTCACCTGACCGTATTGGGGAATGGCGATAGCTGCCCGACATTGGTTTTGGATAGGGTCAGGAATTCCCGTGAGCTCTCGTCCTAACACTAGTAAACTGCGTTTGGGGAACTTGAACAGGGTGATCGAGCTGGCGCTGGCATCGGGCGTTAGGGCTAGGGGAATGTAGCCCAATCTCGCCTTTGCCTCTAGCCAGTCAGGCAAATCCTTCACGGCGCAAGCCTCCAATGGCTGCCACTGATCTGCTGAGACCGCTAGTTTACGAAACTCTTGATTCTGTGCGATCTGCAATTGCGACAGTACCAGGGACTCCAGGCGAAAAACCTCAGCCGTTCGACAGAGTGCTCCCAGATTCATGGGGTTTTCTACCAGAGATGCGCAGGCAATTAGGGAATGCCGATGGTGATGGGATTGACGGCATGGGAGGGACGTAGCGGGGGCAGGGGGATCGATCTCCGAATCAGTAGATGGGGGATCCAAAAGAAAGTCGACCATAGGTAACAGCTAAATCCGTCCCTATCCTAAGCCCTGGCTTTCCTTTCTCCTC
>PYEQ01000290.1 GCA_003017785.1 filamentous cyanobacterium CCP5
TTACAAGTGGATAGATCCTTTAATAAAGCATGTTGAATCATCAATCTATTCTTGGCGAAGACGCTGTTTTCACTCCGGAAGAAGTTTTGTGCAATCGGGGGCGAGTAGCTATTTTTATTGATGGCTCTAACCTCTTTTATGCCGCCCTCCAGCTCGGGATTGAAATTGACTACACTAAGCTCCTGTACAAGCTTACAGCCGGTTCTCGTTTATTCCGGTCCTTTTTTTATACAGGAGTTGATCGGAGCAACGAAAAACAGCAGGGATTTTTGCTGTGGATGCGTCGTAATGGCTACCGAGTTATCGACAAAGACCTGGTACAGCTGCCAGATGGCTCAAAAAAGGCCAACCTTGATGTCGAAATTGCTGTGGACATGATGGCCCTAGTAGAGTTTTACGACACGGCCGTTTTGGTAAGTGGTGATGGAGACCTGGCCTATGCGGCCGATGCGGCCAGCTACCGAGGGTCTCGCATCGAAGTGGTTAGTCTGAGGTCAATGACCAGTGATAGCCTGATCAACGTTGCCGATCGCTATATTGACCTCGAGTTAATCAAAGACGATATTAAAAAGCCCCCTCGCAACAGTCCGGGAAACGCCTACAGCTATCGTCCACTATCAGGGGTGAACCTTGGCGACGAGCTAGAAGTAGAGGACTAAGACCCGCAGATTTTTAGCCCTCCAAGGACTAAATTGTGATCAATCAATTTAAGTTCTGCTCCCAAATCACGCGGAGAGGGATATTAGGGAACCGAGAGCATGGCAAAGCGCTACTGGTTCGCTGCTGGTGTCCTGGGCATGGGTTTAGCGCTATTAGTCTTTAGGGCTTGTCAGCTTCCCAATCCTCTACAGCCGGATGCAGCGGATACTCCAGATTCAGAAGTTACAGAGTCCGGGCTGACGTTGAGAGATGTCACCCTGGAGCAACCGGATGAAAATGGCCAGTTGCTGTGGCGAGTGAAAGGCGATGAGGTCACTTATAGCCCGGATCGACAGGTGGCCTATGTGACTTCGCCGGACGGAGAACTATTCCAAGATGGAAAGGTCATTTATCGGGTGCAGGCTGACACCGGTGAGGTGCGTGAAAATGGCCAGGTAATTTTTTTGCGGGGAAATATTGTTGCTACTGGCGTGGAAAACCAGTCAGTGCTGCGAGGAAATGAATTGGAGTGGCGTCCGGAAGAGGATCGCCTCATTGTTAGCGAAGGCATCACAGGCAATCATCCTCAGATTCAGGCCGAGGCTCGACGGGCTGAAGTGTTTAACCGGGAGAAACGCATGGTGCTAGAAGGGGACGTCATGGCTACGGCAGTTGCTGTTGATGGTGAAACCGAATCTCCAATCAAGCTCCAGGCAGAACGGCTCGTATGGTTTTGGGAAGCTGAGCGCTTGGAAACCAGCCAGCCTTTGCGGGCAGAACAGCTGGAAGCCGGCAAGGTAACAGACTTTATCACCGGTGATCGCGGTCAGCTTGATCTGGCGGCTATGGTGCTTAATCTTCAACAGAACGTGGAAATGCGGCTACTGGAGTTTCCCCTTAGAGTTACTAGTGAAGCGGCCCTGTGGCAGGTAGAGGAACAGCAGGTCCAGATTAATCAACCCCTGCGGCTGCTGCAGCCCGAGGAAGAGGTCGTGGTGACCGCCCAGTCGGGGCGGATGGATTTAGAGAATGAGCAGGTATACCTGATCGGCAGCGTCAGTGCCCAGGGACAAAACAATCAGACTGAGTTAACCAGCGATCGCCTGCGCTGGGATCTTCCCCAGGAAACTGTGGTTGCTGAAGGCAACGTTACCTACCAGCAGGGTAATCCACAACTACGGCTTCAAGGATCTCGGGCCGTAGGGCGGCTGGACAACCAGACGGTGGTAGTCGATGGGGGACCAGTAGTGACTGAGATTGTGCCGAATTAGTTGAGCAGAAATCGGGGGAGATGTGGAGCGCGAGAGTGGGAAACCTGGTGTGTGCAAGTGAACAGGCTAGACCAGGAGAGTGGCTAGGCAGAGCATCAGGGCTTCTGTCCACTCCACGGTCGCTCCGTAGGTGTCGCCGGTATGGCCCCCGAACTGGTGGTTGAACCAGGCGGCGGTGGCCAGGGCGATCGCGAGGCCGCCCAGGTTTAGGCCAACCAAAATCAGGCTAGATTCTGGCCATAGGAACCAGTAAGCCAGGGATAGCCCCAATAGAACTACTGGCCCTAATAGCAGATCCCCGACGGGGTGAATGTCTAGCTGGTGTAGCTGGCCTTTGCCCTGGGGCCGCAGGTAGGGATAGCGCACAATGGCCACTATCTGACCCCAGCGGCTCCAGCCTAGAGCCAGCAGCAGCGCCAGGGTTCTGTGGACATCCAGGTCTGCCAGGGCCAGGGTTTTCAGCCCTAGCAGCCCCACCGCCGCCATCACCCCAAATGCCCCACTATGGCTGTCAGCCATTACTCCTAGCCGCCGCTGTTTGTCTAGTACCGCCAGACCATCAGCGCTATCCATTGCCCCATCCAGGTGCAGTCCGCCTGTGATCCCCAGCCAGAGGGCAACCATTAGGGCGCTGCGGGTGAGAATAGGCATCTCCAAAGCGGCTAACCCCCAGTCGGAGATCGCCAGAATACTTGCTATCAGCAAGCCTACCAGGGGGGCATACCGAGCGATGCCGCGAAATTCTAAATTCTGGAGTGGCACCGGCAGGCATGTGTAGAAGCTGAGGGCTGCTAGCCAGCGTTGCCAGATACGTCCCATATATTCCCCAGGGGGTTAGAGCATTTCCAGGCGCGATCGCAGCATTTGCGCCTGCTTCTCCGACTCCGCTAGGGAATCGCGGGCTCCCTGCACCACCTCTGCTGGGGCTTTGTCCACAAACCCGGCATTACTGAGACGGCCTGAGAGGGACTTGATTTCCCCTTCCACCTTGCCCAGGTCTTTCTCGATTTTGGCCTTGAGGGCCTCCACATCCACATAGCCAGTGAGAGGAATAAGCACCTGTACGGTGCCGACGACTCCAGCGAACATCTTGGGCTGAGGTTCGGGATCTGCGGGTTCTGGGACATACACCTGAGTGATGGGTTCAGCCGCCGTAGGCTTCGCTGGCAGCTGCGGCTGGGGTCGCACCGGACGCGGTTGGGGTTCACCTAGCACCACTTTGCGCCAGGAGCTGATTTGCGCCAGCAGGTCTTGCCGCTGCTGGGCACTCCAGAGTCGCTGACGGACAAACCAAATGGTGTAGCTAATGCCGATGAGCTGTAGAACCTCTGCCAGCAGGGGCGTTTCCTCGATGGTTGCCACGGTTGCCACGACCATTCGCAGCAGAATGAACCCAATAAACAGCGCCAACAGGGTGCCTAAGGGGCGACTGGCGTCGCTGAAGAAGGCTTCTAAATAAGCCAGAGGCTGCTCCATCAGGGGTCGCATGGTGGACCAGAAGTCTCCAAACTCCTGGCTAATGGAATCAATTCTGACTTTCGGCAGGCGAGGTTGTGGAGCTTGAATCATCGTTTCTCCCACGGCTGCCTGTACGGGCTCCCCTTCGCCGCGAATGGTCAGGGTTTCAATTCGGCCCAGGTCTTTGATGTAGGCTTCGGTGGCCCGCAGAATGTCTCGCTCCGTGGGGCTTTCCGTTTCCAGGATGACCTCAATTCGAGCCGAGGGCTTAATCCCCGCCTCTGCCCGCAGGTTGCGAACGGTGCGGACGGTGCCGAACAGCAGTTCGAACTGAGTCTCTAGCTGGGGATCAATGCGATCTGGCTGGGCGACCGGGTAGGGCTTCACGGCCAGAAATGCCTCATCACTACTGGTCTGAGTTAGGGTATGCCAGACCTCTTCGGTGATGTGGGGCATGAAGGGATGCAGCAGCTTCAGAATGCCATCGAGGACGAAGGCCAGGGTCTGCTGGGCGGCCCGCTTGGAGGCGCCCTCCCCCTGGAGGCGGGGTTTCACTAGCTCGATGTACCAGTCGCAGAAGTCTCCCCAGGTGAAGTCATACAGCTCTTTGGCTGCTTCCCCAAAGCCAAACTGATCCAGGTACCGGCGCGACTGCTGCACCACCTGGTTGAAGCGGGACAAAATCCAGCGATCGGCCAGTTCCAGATCGCCGCTGGGCTCTCCCAGGCTCTGGGGAGTTTGCCCGCCCAGATTTAGCATCACGAAGCGGGAGGCGTTCCACAGCTTGTTGGTGAAGTTGCGGGAGGCTTCAACGGAGGCAGATTCGTCTTTAGCGCGATCGTACTCCAGGCGGATGTCTTGGCCGGCCCCAGTGACTTCGCGGATCAGGGTATAGCGCAGGGCGTCGGTGCCGTATTTGTTGATCAGCACCAGCGGGTCAATGCCGTTGTTGGCGGACTTGGACATCTTCTTGTTGTTCTCATCCCGCACCAGTCCGTGGATGTAGACATTCTCAAAGGGCATCTGGTCGGTGAAGTGACCCGCCATCAGCGTCATCCGGGCCACCCAGAAGAAGATAATGTCGAAACCGGTGACCAGGGTAGTGGTGGGGTAGTAGGTCTGCAAGTCCTGGGCGCTCTCATCTGGCCAGCCCATGGTCGAAAAGGGCCACAGACCTGAGGAAAACCAAGTGTCCAGCACATCGGGATCTTGCTGGATCGCCACCTCTTCGCCAAAATTATCTACCAGCTTGGCTTTTGCATCGGCTTCGTTGAGGGCGACCACAAAGGGGGTGTCGTCGGTGATTTCTCCGCCGGTTTCACTGACGGCGTACCAGGCGGGGATCTGGTGGCCCCACCACAGCTGGCGGGAAATGCACCAGTCTCGCAGGCTCACCAGCCAGTCGCGATAGACTTTTTCCCAGCGCTGGGGCACGAATTTGGGGGAATGCTGGTTGTCGAGCCAGTCGAGGGCGTTGTCCGCCAGGGGGCGAATTTTGACGAACCACTGGGTGGAGAGCAGCGGCTCTACCGGAACCTTGCCGCGATCGCTGTAGGGCACCGTGTGATGGTAGTCCTCAATTTTCACCAGGAAGCCATCCAGCTCCAGGCGTTCGACCACGGATTTGCGGGCTTCGAAGCGATCCAATCCCTCGAACGGCCCGGCCTCCTCGTTCATGCTGCCGTCTTTGTTCATCACCGTGATCATGGGTAGATCGTGGCGCTTGCCCATTTCGAAGTCATTGGGGTCGTGGGCCGGAGTGACTTTGACGCAGCCAGTGCCGAACGCCATGTCCACGTATTCGTCGCCAATTACCGGAATTTCCCGGTTCAGGATTGGCAGGTTGATGGTCTTGCCGATCAGATTTTTGTAGCGATCGTCGTTGGGGTTGACGGCCACCGCCGTGTCCCCCAGCATGGTTTCCGGACGGGTGGTGGCCACTTCTAGATGTCCAGAGCCGTCGCTGAGGGGATAGCGGAAGTGCCAGAGCTTGCCGTCAACTTCCTTTTGTTCCACCTCCAGGTCGGACACGGCGGACTGGCTGGCGGGGCACCAGTTGACCATGTAGTTGCCCCGGTAGATCAGCCCTTCTGAGTACAGCTGATTGAAGGCGGTCAGAACCGCCTCGGATAGCCCTTCATCCATGGTGAACCGCTCCCGGCTCCAGTCCACGGATACCCCCAGCTTGCGCAGCTGGTTGACGATGGTACCCCCAGATTCTTCTTTCCACTCCCAGGCCCGCTCCAGAAAGCGATCGCGGCCCACGTCATGGCGGGACTTGCCCTGGGAGCGCAGCTCTTTTTCCAAAATGGTCTGAACGGCGATGCTGGCGTGGTCGGTGCCCGGCAGCCAGAGGGTATTGCGCCCGGCCATCCGCTGGTAGCGCACCAGGGTATCGATCAAGGCATTCTCAAAGGCATGGCCCATGTGCAGGCTGCCGGTCACGTTCGGCGGCGGGATCACCACGCAGTAGGGCTCGCCGGGATGATTCGGATCGGCTTTGAACACCTGATGGTCTTCCCACTGGGCCTGCCACTTGGGCTCGGTCACCGAGGGATCGTACTGGGTGGAGAGGGTCGGAACGGTGGCCGTCATCGCTAATTAGGGGCTATGGGGCAGCATCATGTTACAGACAGTTTACCTGGAGATTCCACGACCGTCCCAGGGGTTTGCTGGTCGAGTAGAAGGGGCGATCGCTCCTACTCCAGGGTTTCGATCAATAGCTCCACCTGCTGCCGCTTCTCTGTCAGGTAGGAATCGCACTGCTGGAGCGTCGTCACCGCCTGCTCGAACTGGCTAAAGATGTCTTCTAGGGGCAGATCACCGCTCTCTAGCTGTTGGATCAGAGCCTCGACCTGGGCGACAGCG
>PYEQ01000291.1 GCA_003017785.1 filamentous cyanobacterium CCP5
CGAACCGGAAAATCGAGCCATAGACGTTGGGCTTGCCCAGCAGCACGCAGGCATCGTTAACCAGATAGCGGGTGGGGAAGTTGTCGGTACCGTCTACGACGATGTCGTAGGGGCGAATGATGTCGAGGGCGTTCTCGGCGCTGAGGCGGGTTTCATAGAGGTCTACCTGGCAGTTGGGGTTGATTTCGAGAATTCGGTTTTTTGCCGACTCGATTTTGGGCTTACCTACCCAGGAGGTACCGTGAATTACCTGCCGCTGAAGATTTGACTGATCGACAATGTCAAAATCGACGATGCCGATCTGACCAATGCCGGCAGCGGCTAAATAGAGCAGCAGCGGTGATCCAAGGCCCCCGGTGCCAATACAGAGCACGCTGGCAGCCTTGAGGCGCTTTTGCCCCTCAAGACTAACCTCTGGCAAAATCAGGTGGCGGGAGTAGCGTTCGTACTCCTCGCGGGTGAGTTGAATGTCATCCAAATTGGGATTGAGCATGGCGAATGATGTGAACAGAAACAGGCATTCAGATTGATATCAGGAAAACGAACAGGGCGTTGATCCGACGATGCCGCTGGCATCTATTATTCCAGGTGAATCAAGCTTCGTTGGTAGGTTAAAACGGGGCGTAGGCGGGGGAGGATCCCCCCATTCGCTCTGCCTGAAACTGGCGATGGGCATCTAAGCTCCAGCTTCTGACGTCGGTTGTGGCGCCCTGTTCAACCGCCAAGATCAGGTAGGAATAGTCGCTCCAGGCGATCGCTCGGTCCCGCTCTGAGGGCACCGCTGGATGGTCCGGGTGAGAGTGGTAAACCCCTACGATAGCGAGGCCGAGATCCACCGCCAGTCGCTGAGCTTGCAATATATCTTCAGGCTCAATCCAAAACCGATCAGCTTTGGAGGGGGAAACGGGAGACTCAGCGGCGCGATCGCTGCCGATGGTTATGTCTGAACGATAGCTGGAAAATTCGGCTGCCAGATCTTGAGCCACAGCCTCACTCCAGGCATTAGCCGTAGCCACTACCTGAGCCACTCGCCGCACGGACTCCTCGACCGTAGGGGCAACAGTTCCGAGTAGCAGTCCACAGCACTCCTGGGGGTAGGTCGCCTCGGCGTAGGCGCGAAGGGTATCTAAGTGTTCAGGCGACAGCAGTAGCACGGGCAGGGGCGATAGTTTTCAATCCGCCTATTCTACGTCAGTAGTCGGCCCGATTGGGCAGGAAGTTTTGAATCCGCTAAGTCCAGGTGTCTTCTAGGGCTTTTACCACTCGATCAAGGGCAACCGATCGGGAGGCTTTGAATAACACTCGATCACCGGGCCGTAAGTCTGAGCGCAAAGATGCCACCAGTCGTTCGGGCTCCGCGAACTGCTGAGAGGGAACCGGATCGGCTCCGGCAGCGAGGGCAGCGGCTTCCTCTGGATCGGCCAGGATATACAGTCCGTCGAGGCCCAAACGACGGACTGTGGCGCCTACTCGCCGATGCAGCGAAACGGAGTGATCGCCTAGCTCTTTCATCGTGCCGAGCACCGCTAGCCGCCGCTGACCGGGAATCTGTCCCAGTAGCTCTAGGGCCGCCTCCATAGATTCCAGGCCGGCGTTATAGGTCTGATCTAGCAGTAGGAGGTCTCCGGGCAGGTCAATGCGACGATTGCGTCCAGGGGGAAGCTGAATGGACAGCCCCGCCTGAAGGAACGTCCAGTCTAGGTCTAGGGAAACCAGGACGGCGATCGCCGCTAGGTAGTTGAGGGCGTTGTGACGGCCCGATAGGGGCAGGGGCAGAGGTATCCCCTGGACTTCCAGGGTGTGCTCATCTAAAAGCCGACCCTGTAGGTCTCCCCCTTCGAGGCCGTAGGTAATCGTTCGTCCTGACCAAATGCCCGCGGCGGTGGCGATTAGTCGAGAGCAGTCGTGGTTCAAGATAGCGACTCCCTTGGGCGGAAGTTCTGCCAGTAGCTCACATTTAGCGTTTGCGATCGCTTGCTCAGACCCCAAGCGCCCGATGTGGGCGGTGCCGACGTTGGTAATCACGGCGATGTCGGGCTGGGCAATGTGGGTCAGCAGAGCAATTTCTTTGGGGCCCCGCATCCCCATTTCGATGACCCCGAACCGATGGGCCGAATCGAGCTGGAGCAGGGTCTTAGGTACTCCAATTTCGTTGTTAAAGTTGGCCTCGGTTTTACCCACCTGGCCGTGGGTGGCCAAGGCGGCGGCGATGAGTTCTTTAGTGGTGGTTTTACCCACCGATCCGGTAATGGCCACGATAGCCGTCGGTAGCCGCTGCCGCCACCAACGGGCGATCGCCTGGTAGGCCGCTAACGTATCCGGCACCCTCAGCAGGGGTGCAGACTGGGGCGGCAGCTCCCGATGAACAACGGCGGCGACGGCCCCCTGGGCGATCGCCTCAGACACAAAGTCATGGCCATCATAGGTCGTTCCCTGGAGCGCGACAAACAGATCTCCTGAGCGAATCCCCCGAGTGTCAGTGGTGATATTTTTGACCTTTAGATCTGAGTCAAGTAGTGAATCCACGCATGCAGGTAGAGAAAGAACCCGCGCAATCTGTGCCAGGTTGGCGTCAAAACCCATCAACCACAACCCTGCCGAGGTAGCTACATCCGTTTATTAAACCAGAGAGCACCGGTCAATCACGGCAGTTTATCTGGAAAACACGGCAGCATTTGGCCTTTGGCGCAGTTGCTATAGCAGTCAACAGGTTGGTTAAGACAATTCTCAAACTTGACGTTCAAACGCTTGAACGTTCTCAGCCTCTTAAAATGTCCTAACCTATTCCTTGAGCGCAATCTGTGGGCAAGTCTATTCGTGTCAGGATTAGCTAGAGCGATCAAAGCCCGAACTCCGTAAATTACGGTGGTACGGATCGGCCAATACTGGTAGCTCGGGAAGGAGTTTGCCAAAACCTCACAAACTTGGCCAAGCTTTCATCAGGAATTGAATAAAGGTACCTTTCAATACCTAAAATCCAGAGATTACACGCAGTACCCTTGAGAAGAGCGGTGCTAATACAGGTGTAAAAACTGAGGTTGCTTAAAGGCCTTCCCCTCTAATTTGGATAAGTACAGGGGCAACGGTGATCTACTGGCACCTAAATATACTTGCATCTACACCTTCCATCTACCCATAGGTATTAGTTACCCATAGGTATTGGTTTCGATAAATTGCGTTGCTGCTAGAAGACTATGTTTATCCCATGGTTTTCTGGCAACCGCAGAGGCAGTCTGAATCGTGAGTATACATACCAGTTATCACAATCGAGCGACCACGATAGATGAGCAGCGTCTGTACGATCATCTACTTACTTGTGCTGCCCAGGAATCCCCTGATGAATTGCTAGCTCGGTTTCGAGCTCTATTTATTGAAGGGGTTGGATATCCAGACCCTGTCATCACGGATGCCCTAGATACCATCTTGGCTACCCCCGATGTTGATCACTATTTTCGCTACATCCTCAACCGCTGCTGTTACATTTTGATCAATCGGTGGCAGGCCCATCACCAGCTGCAGCAGTCAATCCCTCATCTGGTACGGCTGTTCGCTGATAGCCCCAGCCAGCGCGTGACAGAGTTTTCTCGCAGCCGTAGCATTCGTCGCCTGCGCCAGGTGAGCCAGAAATTTACCGCAACCGAGCAGTACCTGACTATGGGGCGTCTGGCTCGGGTGATTGAGGCCAAGCGCCAATACCAGCGCAGTGAACCAGGACTCAATCAGCCCTTGGGCACCTTTATTAGTCGCTATCCCTATCTGTATGAGCACTGCCTGCTCACCGAAGATAGCGACCTCGAACAGCATCGGCACGTGCGTCGGATTCAATACGAAGCTCAGCACAACTTTGAAGTCGATTTATCCCACTATGTCACCTACCGAGTGCGGCAGGCTCAAATCGGCAAAGGAACTGCCCCAAATCTGACAACGAACTT
This sequence comes from filamentous cyanobacterium CCP5, assembly GCA_003017785.1. GTDB lineage: Bacteria > Cyanobacteriota > Cyanobacteriia > Phormidesmidales > Phormidesmidaceae > CCP5. Next base: position 3,933 of record PYEQ01000291.1, read on the forward strand.
CCGCTCGGTGCCAAATCCGACCCTGCTCAACGATAAGGAACTGGTGGCTTCGATTAACCAGTTTGCCTATCGTCGAGCGGGCCATAGCTATCAGGATCTGGCCCAGCGGTTTACCCTCCAAAGTCGGGCCAGCATGACCTACCGCGAGTTTAAAGGCGACCTTTATGACTATATCTGCGGCGGTGTTGATCCTGGATATGGATGCCGTCAGTTCAATCGACTGCTTGACCAAAATCTGAAAAATACCTTTGCTGACAGCGATGACAAGCAGGTGAATGATTTCTTGATTGTCCGCACCTGTAGCCAACTGCTGAACTTTTTGGTGGTTGATGTATCGGCCAGCAAGCAGCACTACATATTTATTGATCTCATCAACAATCTTGGGCCGATTTTGACGACTGGACTGCTGCTGCGGATCCTGCTCTTTTGCCGTAAGGTTAAACCCCAGTTAGAAAGACGTTTTTCTCTGCTTTTTAACCACTATGAAACCGTGAAGCGCGATTCGATCGAATGGCTGATTAAGATGCTAGAGAACCTAAATATTGCCTTCAGCCTCAATTTTGGCTCCCTAGATTTGTCCCATGTGATGGGAACCGGCTCCCAAACAACCAAGGTAGCGGTGGTTAAGTATCCCCTTTAGGAATCTCCTTGCCCAGGTTGAACCTTTACAGGATTTCCCAAGCTGGTGGAGTACGCCCATGTCTTATCGCCAAGGGGCTTAAGCCCTTTGGCTGCACCATACTGGACTGAGAAGCGCTGTAGCCGAAATTAAAGATCAAAGTCTGCTGCAAAGTCCGCCCGGGTCATTGGCTGGTCAACAAGCAGACCTTCTCCACCCAATATGTCTAAAGGTTTACCTTCTATGGAAATCCAGACTGGGACATCGGCGTTTAGGGCCGATGCCGTGTAAATAACCTGGCCGAGCCGCCCAGTCATGGAAGCACTGCCACCGCCTTGGCGGAACTCTTCGGAGAGATTGACATGGACCCCATCCGGTTCTACTGATAGTCCCAAAAGCCTGGTCTGGTCAGGAATTGTCGAAAAGGCATCTTGATCGGGATTGCCAGCTTTGGCCAGCAATTGCTCAAAGGCTGATTTCAGCTGCGTTTCTGAACCGCCTTCTGCGGGGAGGGTGATGGCTTCAGGGGTCAGGCTAAACGCCGTGCCGGTGTCCTTGAGCCAATACAGCTCAAGGGTGACATCCTGAGCAGTCGGTGATGATTCGGGTTGCTTTGTTGGAGTATCTGGAACGACCGGTTCAGAGGGGATGGCGTCGACGGGGGACTTGGCAAGATCGTCGAGCTGGCCTTCTAAGGTTGGGAATTCAGCAACCGGGGGTTTAGGGTTGAGAGTGCGCCAGGTAAACCACGCAGCCGAGCCACCGGAAGCCAGCACAACAATGCCGATGGCTACCAGAATGCTTAAGGGAATACTCCGAAAGCCTCTATTGTTTTCCATAATCGGTCTCCTTAGGGTATTCCAGATCGCCAGGCTAAGGGGATTCTGATTCTGAAAGGGCCGCCGGAGCAGACTGAGGTGGTCGATTCAGAAGGGGAGAATCTGGTTCTACCCTAGCAAACATGGCTATTTTCAGTTCATTGTCTCGAATTGCAAAGTCGAGTACTCGAGTAGTGACGCCAAACTTCTCTAACTGTTTCAAGGTGAGACTATCTTGAACCCCAGCGGCCAGGGAAGTAATCAGCTGCGCCGGGGCTGCCTCCCCGGCAATGGTGATGTCAGGGTCAACAATCTCTAGCCGGTGGCCGTTGAGAATGTTGAGCCCCAGCTCTACGCGAATTGGAATCGCGTCGCCAACAATGCGGTCTTCAAGATCTACAACAATCCGTAGTCGATCGCCTTCTAGAAAGCTCAAGGCGGGATTGGCGAGGCTATAACGACTAGCTTCCCGGGTGCGATCGCCCGGCAGGCTGAATTGAAGCCGTTCAATTTGTTGCTGTACCCAGTCTGACTGAATGAACTGGTTCAGGTCGCTGGAGCGCAGCGTAAGCCCCAAAGCTACTTGAAGCGGTTCATCGAGAGCTAGCTCTCCCCGCCGAAGTCGCCCAAAGTCTACATCGATGGTGTCGGTTTCCAAATCTACGGCGGCGATTCGCAAATCTGGCACCGGATAAATTCCCCGCCCGGCTGCCCGTACATGGCTCAGCCGCCCGTTGAGAATCTGAAAGTTGGGCATGTTGTCGATGCGCACATACAGCTCCTCTGCTCCGGCAATCTGGTCCCGGATAGCGTCTTCTGCCAGCTGATCGACGATCACACCGACGGGAGAGG
>PYEQ01000292.1 GCA_003017785.1 filamentous cyanobacterium CCP5
GTGTTTCGAGCAGCTGCGGAAGAGGTCTTAGGGGAAATAGAGGTAAGCGGTTTTACCAAGGCTTGGTTGCCGACGGTACGATCTCTCCTCCAAAGTAGCCCAGATCTGAGCGCTGTCTCAGGCAATTTTTCAGCACGAACTATCCGACTCTTGCGGGTGGCTCAAGCGTTTCAGCAAGCGCTGCATAAAGAAAAGCTGATTGACTTAAGCGAGTTGTATTGGCGGGCAATCGAATATTCCCCTGAACCGCAAAAAGTTCTGATTTATGGCTATTTTCAGCCCCGAAAGGATGAATTGTCATGGATCAACGCGATCTCGGCTCCCGATAGTGTCCTGTTTCTTCCCGCTCCTGATGCTCCCCTGTTTCAAGACGTGCAGCGATCAGTCGAGTGGTTGGTTGAGCAAGGCTGGGAGCTGGTAGAGGCAGGAGGCAAAGGAGGGGAGATCGGGGCGCAGTTGAGTCAAACCTTTATCAGGGCCAGAAGCCGAGGTTCTGAGACGGTTGCAACAGAAATAGCACTTACCCAAAACTCCGGATTCGCGGTCACAGCCCACTACTACAGCACCTTTAAAGCTGAGATGCGGAGCACCTTAGCGCAAGTGAAAGTACTGCTCAATGCAGGGACTCCAGCGAGAGACATTGCCATCATTGCGCGCGATGAAGTCGCTTATGGCCCCCAGCTCATCGACCTCGCCTGGGAATATGGTGTGCTGCTCCGAGCCCTCTACGACACACCGCTGTTGAGCACCCGATTAGGCGCATGGCTGAGCCTGCTGATTGAGGTGATTGATACGGGCTGGCAGTTTGAAGCCACGGCGAAACTGTTGAGTCATCCCCTGTGCAGCAATCCCGACAAGAACTTTTGGGCGACTGTGCGGTTTGAGCATCCTGTTGGTTTCCAAAAGTGGCAGAAAATTGCACAAGACTTACTCCAAATCGACCTGTCACTCCTCAAGAAGATTCATCAGCTAGAACGCCGAGATAGCTGGGTGGAGTGGTGGCAAGACGTGTTCAGAACCTTCGGCTTGCGGAAGCGTTGTGCTCGCTGGTCTAGAGAAAGTATTGCGTTCAATAATTTGCAACGAGGGCTGGTTGAACTATCTAAACCGGAAGCCGAAAAGCTGGAATGGACTGAAGTCTGCCGGGAATTTCGTGACTTATTGCAAGTGCTGACTGTGCCTGCTCAACCGGGCCGTGGTGGGGTAGAACTCCATAAACCGACCTCGGTAGTAGGGGCTCGATACGCCCATCTTTTTGTGCTAGGCATGGCTGAGGGGGTGCTGCCCGCAATGATTAGTAATGACCCTGTATTGGACTTTTTTGAGCGGCAACAGCTTCAGCAGCAAGGGTTGGCGCTGCCCACGGCGGCCGAGATGGCACGTCGCGAGGCTCTGTCGTTCTACGCATTGCTACAAACAGCGACAGGCAATCTCACCTTCTCCTATGCCGAACTCAAGGACCGTCAGGGGCAGTTGCCGAGCCCTTATCTGAAGCAGTTAGGTTTGAAGCCTGGAGAGCCACCCGAGAGCGCAATCGCCAGCCCCGAAGAACTGCGACGGGTGAGTTTGCGCCATTCTGGTGACTATAAGGACACCGTTCTCCCCCATGCGCGTCACGCCTTCGGCATCGAACAGCACCGGGAAAGTAGTGACGTCCCCAATGAGTATGATGGCATCATTGGCATTCCCCTCGACTATACAGACTGGGTGTTTAGTGCCTCACAGCTGCGCAATTTGGGGCAGTGTCCATTTAAGTGGTTTGCCGACAAGCTGCTGAAGCTTGGGCCGCCTGTCGAAGTAGACGAGGATTTAAGTCCGAGCCAGATCGGTCAGCTTTATCACAAGGTTTTAGAACTGGTGTTGGCGGCAAAGCAGCAACAGCCTGAGCTAGATATTACCGATGCCCAGATTTTGGAGGAAAAGTTTGCGATTGCTGAGCGCCAAATCATTCCCGCCGACCTCCCTTCCTGGTCACTCCGTCGCAGTGAACACTTACGCTGTCTCAAACTGGCCTTAGCGGATCCCGACTTTTTGCCGGAGGGAGCCGAGCCGCTGCAACTAGAAGCCAACTTTAGCGGTGAGTGGCACGGGCTCAAAGTCAGAGGACAGGTGGACCGTATCGATCGCACCGAGAATGGCCTGGTGCTCATCGACTACAAAACAGGAAAGAGTCGTCCCTCTGGCATTAAAGACCGCAACGGCAAAGCCTGGATCGATGTGCAATTGCCGCTCTACCAAGAAGCTGCTGGCCCAGACCTCTTTCCCAACGAGCCTGTTGCCAATGCTCACTACTACTCTATTCGCGGCAGAAATAAAATTGCGTTGTCTTCCAGGGCACCACAACATGAGCTGCCAGACGTCCTCGACCGCTGCAAAGCTCACCTAGACCAAGGTCACTATCCGGTACAGCCCGACAATGGGCGATCAGCCTGTACCTACTGCGATTTTGATGCCCTGTGTCGCCAGGGCGATCGCCTCAGCCGCAAGGGAAACAGCAATGGGACTGACTAAAGACCAACAACGGGCTGCCCAGGCTCCCGGTAGCGTTGCTGTCACCGCTGGGGCAGGTACGGGCAAAACCCACATGCTCTCTGAGCGGTATCTATACTTTTTGCAGCAGGGCTTTTCGCCGTTGCAAATGGTTGCGATGACCTTTACTGATAAGGCCGCGACGGAGTTGAGATCGCGCATCCGCCAAACCATCGTTCAGCAGATGAGCGACCGACCCGACTTGCTGGCTGAACTGGAAGCTGCTCAAATTAGCACCTTTCACGCCCTCGCCGCCCGCATTTGCCGCGAGCATCCCGATAAGGCGAACGTGTCCCTTGATTTTGCCGTTCAGGATGAAGTTGACAGTCCCATTTGGTTGGCCGAAACCTTTGCGGCGGCGTTGGAGCAACTGCCCGGTCATTTATACGAGGCAGTTCCGTTTTCGGTGATGCGGGATGTGTTGCAAGCGTTGCTGGCTGATCCGCTGACGGCGAAGGAGGCGTTGCAGCGCGATCGCGCCGCTTGGTTACCAATTCTTGAAACAATGCGCCAGCAAGCGCTGGCTGATCTGCTGGCGAGCGAAGACTGGCACACGGGGCAAGCTGTTCTGAATACCCACGCGGCTCCTGGGGACAAGCTGGATGTCTATCGGCTGGATGCCTTGGAGGCGATCGCCACGCTCGAACAAAGTCATGATTTAGTAACTGCCCTAGAAACGCTCAAAAGCCTGAAAGTCAACGTCGGTAGTCAGAAAAACTGGGGCGGCAAAGAAGTTTTGACGACGGTGAAAGACGCGATTAGGGCACTTCGTACGTTGGCGGAAGATGCGCTTAAAGCGGGACTCATTACCCTGGCTCCCAACGAGTTTGATGATGAAACTGAGGCGGTGCTTCCCGCTATCCGCGAAGCGTTTGATTGGAGCTGGGAGTTTCTGCAAGCAGCGAAGTACGAGCAGCGCTTTCTGGACTTCAATGATTTGGAAGTTCATGCCTTGCGAGCACTGGCCGACCCCGCCGTGCAAGACTACTACGCTCAGCGCTGGCAGGTCTTTTTGATTGACGAATTTCAAGACACCAACCCCATTCAAGGGCAACTGTTGGAAAGGCTGACGGCGAAAGCCATTCTCACCATTGTGGGCGATGTGAAGCAGTCAATTTATGGATTTCGGCGGGCGGATGTCGAGGTGTTCAAAGCTTGGCAAAAACGTATCCACAATAACGGGGAACCCGTCGAGTTAGGTCTCAGCTTCCGTACCCATCACTCGCTGATCCAGCAAATCAACCAGGTCTTTGCTCCCGTTCTGGATGACCTGCACCAACCCCTGGAAGCCCACCGCAACGAGCCGCTAGAGCCAACGCCCGAGATTCAGCTCTACACAGTGACGGTTGGCGAGGAACACAAAGACGATAAAGCTACTGACACGACGAAAGAACCCTGTCAGCGGGTGGAAGCGCAGAAAATTGCCGATCTCGTTCAGGAGATGCTGAATGCGCCGATTCAGGTACATGACAAGCCCAGCGGTGAGTTGCGCCCCATTCGTCCCGGCGACATTGCCATCTTGTCGCGGACCTGGGGACCGCTGGAGCTGTACGGCAATGCGATCGGCGCCCGCGATATCCCCATCCTGCAAGCAGGAGGCGGTAATCTGCTGGAAACCCGCGAAGCCAAGGACGCCTGGGCTATGCTGCGCTGGTTGGCCGACCCGACCGATAGTCTCGCGCTGGCGGCAGTGCTACGGAGTCCCTTCTTTGCGGTGAGCGATCGCACTCTCTACACCTTTGCCCAGTCGCTCCCTGAAAAGACCAGTTGGTGGAAGCACCTGCAAACCGTTGAAGACTCGATGCTGGCGCGTGCCTGTGCCGTTTTCAAGGAACTGTTGGTAGCGCGCCGTACGGAAGCCCCGACTCGGTTGCTGCAACTGAGCGATCGCCTAACGGGCTATACCGCTGTAATTGCCAATCTCCCCGGTGCGGAACGGCGGCTAGCGGACTGGAGGGGCTTTGTGGAGTTGGCGCGATCGCTGGAAGGTGGAAGTTTTGACGTGCTGGCGGTGGTTCGGCGGCTGAAGCGGATTCAGGCGGAAGAGGTGAAGATTCCGCGTCCGGCGCTAGCAGGGGGCGATGCGGTGAGCCTCATGACGATCCATGCGTCGAAGGGGTTGGAATGGCCCGTAGTGATTGTGCCGGATCTATCTCGTTCTCTTTCCGGAGATAGTTCGGCAGTCCGCTTTGACCCCGCGCTGGGGGTGGCCCTCAAGCTGGAGGATGAGGCGGGTGATCGCCAAAAGTCAGCTCTCTACACGCTGTTAGAACAGCGCAAAAAGGCGGATGATCGTGAGGAATCCAAGCGGGTGCTATACGTCGCGCTAACGCGGGCGCGCGATCGCCTTATCCTCACATCAGCTTCTCCCAGCGGCGGCAGTCTCGATATTCTGCAACCGGGGCTCGATGGCTTGATTGAACCGGAAGCCGTAGCGTTCATGCCCGAGTTGGCAAAACCCATGCCGCCCGTCTCGCCTCCGTTGCCGCCGCGACCGACCCAAATTCTCGCCCATGCTGCGGGGGCGGGCTTGGCAGAACTGCCGGTGACGGCGTTGAGTGACTACGCGCTGTGTCCCAAGCGGTTTGAGTTTTGCTATGTGCAGGGCCATCCGGGATATCGAGAGGGGGATGGCTCTGGTGAGGCGGCGATGGCGATTGGGAAGCTGGCCCACAAAGCCCTGGAACTCAAAATTCGCGACTTCGATGAGCTAAAGAAACACGCACCTGACCTCACCGATGAGCAGGTGCAAGATGCGCTGAACTGTGCCGAGCGGTTCCACCATGCGCCGGGCTTTGCCGCCTATCGGGAAGGGGCCTTGCAGTGGGAACTACCTGTGTCTCTTTCTCTGGGAGGCATTACGTTTAACGGCGTTGTGGATCTGGTGGGTGAGGATTTTGTGCTGGATTTCAAAACCGATCGCACCTTCCAACCAGAACATCATCAGTTTCAGCTCTGGGCCTACAGCCAAGCGACGGCGAAGCCTAACGCCCAAATCGCCTATCTGCGCCATGATCGCCTCCACACCTTTACCCCTGCCCAGTTAAGTGAGTTGGCAGCCTCAGCATCAACACTGGTCAACGGACTGGTGAAAGGCGACTTCGCCCCCACCCCTTCCGAGACGAGTTGCGGGATTTGCCCCTATGTAGAAGTTTGCGATCATCGTTGGCATTGACCCTAATCGCTAGAGTCAGCTTCAAGCTCGCCACTGACCCGCAAGATTTGTGTCCGCAAGGCAGACGAGAGCCGGAAATTAGCATCTTGCTGTAAGCGATCTAATACACTTCTCAAGGATGGAATTGAGCCCTCTTGCCAACCCCGCAGCAAGACACCCACAACGCCTGTGATGCTTAAACTTAGGGCTCTAGCCGCTTGTCGGGCTTCCTTTTCGTCCAACAACACTTTATCCGCAGAGAGTTCTACAGCAAGAGCGATCGCTTCGGATTCGCCTTGATGCAGGTCCCGTCGGAGAAGATTCACGAGGGCTTGATCTTCCACGGCTTTGACCACAAGCCAGCCTTCATCGACTGCCGTTTTTAGGACATTGGAACCGGGCAAATCATCATTGATTTTGAGTTCTGCCAAAACCGCTTCAGGAATGATAATTTGTCCAAACTGCTGGGGTAATAGAAATAGATGATCGACAATTGCCAGATTGAGCAGCGGTGAGGTGTTACTGATG